>CAZVTW010000385.1:0-5756 GCA_964629805.1 uncultured Bacteroidales bacterium
AAAAAACCCTTCGAGCGGTCGAGGACCCCCTCGAAGCGGTTGCTACTTAGAGCGGTCGAAGAACCTCGAAGCGGTTGCTAGAGGTCGAAGACCCTCGAAGGAGTTGCTACTGTGAAGTGGTTGCTTTAATTCCTGAGCGCCCCAATTGCCTTTTCAATTTTTTCCAGGGTGTATGGTTTAGAGATAAGACTTTCGAATCCGACACCTTCATACTCTTCAAAAAATGATGCCGGATCATGTGCAGTTATAGCAATAACCGGGATTTTACAAAAAGGCTCCGGCAATTTGTTTTTGATGTGTCTGGTTGTTTCAAAGCCGTTCATTACAGGCATTTCAATATCCATAAGGACAATATTGAAGTCTCCGGCCTGAATTTTTTGTATGGCTTCCCTACCGTTTTTGGCCATAGAATATTCGTATCCGGCCTGTTCTATGATTTCAGACAGCAGAAATCTGTTCATCGCAATATCATCAACAATCAAAATTTTATTCTTCTCCATAGTCGATTTTTCTTCATTTTTATCCAAATTCACTGAGTTTCTCAATAATGTCAAAACTAAGAATTGTTACTTTTTTACCCTGCAATTCTATAATTTTATCATGTTTAAATTCATTCAGTGTCCTTATTACACTTTCTTTTCTTGTACCGGTTAGTCCGGCAAGTTCTTTACGGGACAAAGGAAAAATAAAAGTATCTGAATGAAAAACACTTCGGGAAAAAAATAATAAAACATCAGCAATTTTCCCGGGTAGTTGTTTTGTCAAAATATCAATGTGGCGCTGATAAAAAGATAATCCGCGTCCTGAAAGATATGTAATCAGGTATTGGGCAAACTCAGGATTTACCTGCACAATTTCCCATAGGGGGCCTGACCGTATATGATATATTTCCGTCTCTTGAATTGCCCCTGTCGAATATCGCATCTCTCTCCGGCTAAAAACAGACATCATCCCTAAAAATGCCCCGGCCGGTTTAATGTCATAAATGAATTCACGGTCTTTTTTACGAATAAATGTCTTTACAAGACCTGATTTTATGTATCCTAAATAATCAGAAGGTGTATCCTGCCTGTAGATCACATCTCCTTTTTTATAAGAAACTGAATGTATATGAGATGAAAGATTCTCAAATTCATTTTCAGTCAGTTTAAGTTCCTCTGTCATGACAGATTTGAAGCCTTCATCCGATAATAATGATGCATTGTAGTCCATCCGGTAAAACCTTTATGGGGAATTTTCGTACAAGTTTGACATTGTTAAAGTTTTAAAAATAGATAAAATTTGAATATCAAGCAACTTATGTGATAGTATTTATGACATTTATTTAATAAAAGGTGACTTAAATCATCTCTTTATATAGACTATGTAACCAGCTTTTTTTTAATCAACCTGGTGATTATGATGTACTTTTGAGGAATAAATAATGTATTATTTCATCTGTGTATGAATCAGGAAAAAAGTAGCGTAAATTCGAAAATTCTGGTTGTTGATGATTCTTCAACAAATATTCTATTAGTAGAGGGTTTATTAAGCAACGAAGGATATGAAGTTTTTTCAGCAACCAGTGTCAATGAAGCACTTGATATGCTAAAACATGAATTGCCTGATCTGATTATTCTCGATTTGATGATGCCACGGGTCAATGGTTTTCATTTATTAAAGAAAGTAAAATCCAATTTCAGGACAAAACTAATTCCTGTTGTGATTTTATCTGCGAAAACAGATCATCAGAGTTTCGAGATGGCAAAATCTCTTGGTGCAAGCGAATATTTTTGTAAGCCTGTTAATATTTCTCTTTTTTTAAAAAAGGTTAAACAGGAAATTAAACAAAAAGGGATTCAACAGGTTTAGTAAAAGAATTAAATTGTATACAATAAATGACTTTTAAAAATGAGTAAAAAAACTGATAACAGCAAAGATCAACTGACGACATTGCTCAAGGAATTTTCACTGAAAGAAATCATATCCATTTTTTCAAACATTGACAATAAAATCATGTCAATGCATAAATGTTCTTCGGAAGATTTCCTGAATCTTAACAATCATTTAAAGGTATATTATAAAGAAGCAGGAAAGATTTCCGCAAATGCACAAAAGATATTTAATGTATTTACAGGAAAAGATAACCAACGTATATACAATGAATTTTCATCATTTTATGAATTATTGACACTAAGGGTTGAATATTTTGAAGAGGAATTGGATCACAGCACTGGTATTTTAAATAAAATACTTAATAATCTGAACAATACATTTGTTCCGATGAAAAATTTCGGACAAAATCTTATGTCCCTTAAATTTCTGGTTACCAATCTCAAATTTAATATTAATACGAATAAGGAGTCAGGGAAAAAATTAAGCAAAGAGCTTAATCAAATTATTGGTCTTATCGATAAGATTAAATCCTCTTTTCCAATCTTCGACGAAAACCTTAATGATCTGAAATCTACGATAAATCATGCACATAAAACATTAGAAAATATAAGGGTGAATACAACTGCTGACGTTGAAATCATACTTGAAAAAATCAGGACAAATATAGAGTTCCTCTCCATCAAACATAAAGAAGCATTACAGGAACTTCCAAAACTAAAAGAAAAAACAGAAAGTTGTAACAATGGTATAAGCAAAATAATCACCAATCTGCAATACCAGGATATAATCCGGCAAAAGATGGATAATTTTCAGGAAACTTACAAAGGTCTCATACAGGAACTTAATTTACTTGATGAAAATCAGAATGATAAAATTATATTATTCAAGCAGGCTAAATATGCTTCCCAGATACCATATATTGCCGAACTACAGATTGCCCAACTGATTCAGACAAACAAAGAATATCAGAGCGCTATACAAATCATTACCAATCAATTTCACGAAATCGGTGAAGACATGAAAATCATTGCCGAAATGTGCAGCCAAATATCAAGTTACACATCAACCTCAGGGGAAACGCATTTCAATGATATTCTATCAAAACTCAAAGATACCACTGATATTATCCAGCAATTTTCTGATGCAAATGATGATTTTAAAAACAGTATTCAGACCATTAATCAATCCATCAATTCTATCGTTGATAATTTCGACCATATCCTTGAGCTGGATACCAGGCTTCAAAAACTTGCACTCGAAACAATCATTACCTCAGAAGAGGAAAGAAACGGGGATGAAATATTCAAAATATCAGGTCAACTGAAATCCTTATCCAAAGATTTAAGGCTCAATATCAATCAATGCCAGTATTTATTTGACCAGGCTATCAATCTTGGGAAGGAACTTAAAATAAAGCTGCCAAAAGATTACAACCTGAAAGATCAACAGGTGAATTTCAGTCAAAACATGAATAAAATACTCTCAAGTATAGAAAACGAGAATAAAAAAGTGCTTGATTTACTTAAAGAAAATGAAACAATCTCAAATGCTGTATCAGAAAAAATAAAAAAATCTGTTGAAGAAGTAAAATATTATGACTTCTTTGAAAAAAATATTGAAGAAATTATTCTGGAACTAAATGATACCTATCAGAAACTGAGCAATAAGTATGATGACATTAAACAAGCCCAAAAAGCCCATAAACTGGAGGATATCGAAAGGATTTACACCACAAAAAGTGAACGGGATATACACCATAATTTAACAATTGAAGAAGAAAATCAAGAAGAAGACAAAGAAGATGATGACAATATTGAATTTTTCTAATTTATTTTATAACTTCACTTTGTCAAAATCTTTTTGCAAAAACAAAATCTAATTGTTTGACGGATATACAAATATGAAGTAAAATCTTTTGTCCAATAACAACTAAATACTTATTTATGAATCCAATAGACGTAAACATAAAACCAGGTAGGGGAAATAATAAAGGTAAAGCCAAAGTTGCCATCAAAGGTGACTTAGTGCTTGATAATCTTGAAAACCTGAAGGAAAAACTGATTGATGTCATTTCAAAATATAAACATATTGACATACATATAGAGGAAACAGAAGAAGTAGACCTTTCATTTTTGCAATTATTAGTTGCATTTCATAAATCTGTTGCTAAGAAGAAGATAACATCAACATATACAGTGGAATTCCCGCCATCCGTTAAAGAATTGCTGGAGCACACCGGTTTCCGGAATATTCAGACTGTATTAGGAAAAATGAACTAAAAAATAAAAAGTAAATGTTTATTAATAATCATATCTAAATTATGGCGAAAACAATATTAATAGTCGATGATTCTGAAAGTATTCGGGAGGTCGTAAGTTTTACACTTGAAAATGCAGGTTTTAATGTACTTGTTGCAAACGATGGCACTGATGCCCTCAAATATTTTGACGGCAGAGAAATCGATTTGCTTATCACCGACCTGCATATGCCTGAAATGAATGGAATTGAACTGATAAAAAAAGTCAGGGAAGATGATACCTATAAACGAATACCAATCCTGTTTCTCACAACTGAATCTCAAAAAGAGAAGAAAGAAGAAGCAAAAAGTTCAGGCGCTACAGGCTGGATTATAAAACCATTTGTTCCTGCAAAACTACTTGCTGCAATTAACAAAGTGATGAGATAAAATAATAACAGGTTTTAACCGGCCGGTTTTTCTTTAAAGGCCATAAAAATAATTGAATTATGGATGATTTTCAAAAAAAATTTCTTGATGAAGCCACTGACCTAATCAACGATTTGGAAGAAGCGCTTCTTGAAATTGAAAAAAGACCAGATGATATTGATCTGATAGAAAAAATATTCAGGGTGATGCATTCACTCAAAGGCGGAGGCTCCATGTTTGGATTTGAAGAAGTGAGTGAATTTACACACAACCTGGAGAATATTTATGATCTTATCAGAAACCGGAGGCTGGAAATCAATAAAGACATCCTGAATGTGACACTTGCCTCTGTTGATCACATCAAAATCCTCTTAAAAGAAGGATTAGAAGATGAAGAAACTTTAGAGGATCACAGGGACCTGACAAAAAAAATCCTGCAAATAATTGATGATAAACAAATTGAGAGTATCACTTCTGAATCTGATAAATCCAAAGAAGATGCAGACGACAAATCTTTCAAATCTTTTCATGTTTATTTCAAACCTCATCAGAATATCTTTAAAGACGGCACAAATCCCTTGTTTCTCATTGATGAACTCTATCAGCTGGGTATAGCAAAAATATTTGCACATATTGATGATGTACCTGAAATTGAAAAATATGATAACTCATTATGCTATACAAGCTGGGATATTATTTTGTCCACCAACAGAGGCCTGGAGGAAATCAAAGATATTTTCATGTTTGTTGATGATAATAGCACCCTCAATATTAACCAGTTTGCTGATTATAATGTCCTGGTAAACGAAGAATTTAATGACTGGTTGAGCCAATATACCGGCAAGATTAAAAATTTTGATCCGGATTCACTCAAAAAGCAGGCGATGTTGATCAAAAACAACGATAAAATCGGCAAAGAGGGTCAAAAGATAAAAACGAAAAGGTTAGAAAACAAAGATACCATTAGCACCATACGGGTTTCTGCCGATAAAATAGACCAGTTGATGAATCTCGTCAGTGAATTGGTAACAACCCAGGCAAGCCTGACCCTCTATGCCGATAACAGTAAAATGCACGATTTGGTTGTCATTGCTGAAAATGTTGAAAACCTGACTCGTCAACTTAGAGATATAGCATTCAGTATCTCTTTAATTCCAATCGACTCTATGATAACAAGATTTCACAGGCTGGTCAGGGATTTATCGGAAGAATTTGG
>CAZVTW010000386.1:0-5755 GCA_964629805.1 uncultured Bacteroidales bacterium
AAATCGGTTTCACCAAGCTCTTTTTCATCATGTCCTATAAATGTCCACCAATCAGGATTATTATACAATTCGATTTTTTCTTCGAAATTCATGATTTTATTCTTGCTCAGGGTCGTATTCACATCCCAGGTAAGTTTTTCAAATGGTTTTAGTCTGAGCGAGATTTCAACACCTGTTCTGTAACTGTTCGGCACATTGGTCAGTATTGGCATGCCAACGTAATTAATTTCCCCTGTCATAACCAATTGGTTATAATATCGCATATAATAAAAATTGGTATTCAAAGCCAGGTTTCTTGTTGTATAGGTATGTCCGAATTCATAATCCAGTAATGTTTCATGTACCGGCATTTCAAGCCCTGCAGCTTTTGCATCAACAAAATTATCCCGGTTTGGCTCCCTGTTGGCTACAGAGAGTGAAGTGTAAGTTTCGTGATTATTATTGATGGTATAGAACAAACCTAATTTAGGATTTAAAAAATTAAAATCTCTGGACAAAGCAATATCATCCAGCCCGTTTTCATCACCATTGGTTTTGAAATGTATCTGCCTGTACTGTAAGTCAGCATACAGGTTGATGTCATTACTCATACGATAATTGACTTTTCCGTATATGTTAAAATCTGTTTTAATGCCGGTGTTATCATACCACTGATGCCTTATTTCGCTGTCTCCGGCATACCTGGCCCATATAACATGACCGAAATGGTCTCCGTCATATTTATTCCAGCCGCCGCCAAGGGTCAGGTTTATTTTTTGCATTTGCTGCTGAAAAGAAAAGATTAAGCCATAAAAATCGTTGTCCAGCCATAATCTGCGAACAAGGTCAGTATTTGTAATAACCGTATCGCTTATTTTAAGATTTTCGAGTCCGTAATGGGCAAGTGAAGTTTGATGATAGTAATTATCGTCATTCTGATATTGTTCAAAATACCCTTTACCCCTGGTATAATGAAGCGCTGTGTTGAATGTAAGTGATTCGGTTAATTCACGGGAATAGTGAAGGTGATAGTGTGTTTGTTTGTAATGGTCTATTTCATTCTCATACGTGTATGGATTGTAAGTTCTGTTAGTGTCCAGCGCAGCTTTTGGAACACCACCCCAGGCCTGGTATGTTTCCTCAAAACCGGAAAAGATATTTATCTTCAATAAGTTTTTATTGTCATAATAGCCGCCTGATACAAACCAGGATGACTGGTCAGCCCAGGCCCTGTCAATGAAACCATCAGATTTTATTTTTGATAACCTGGCATGAAAAGAAAAATGGTCATGTATCAACCCGCTTCCAAGATTTAGTGATGCTTTTTGAGTGTTGAATGAACCCAAAGACGTATTTATTTCACCATAAGGGTCTTTTTGCATCCTGTTTGTTTCAAGGTTGATTGTAGCGCCAAATGCAGCAGCGCCGTTTGTGGACGATCCCACACCGCGTTGTATCTGTATATTCTCTAATGAAGAAGCAATATCCGGCAGGTCAACCCAGAACACACCATGACTTTCGGCATCATTATATGGAATACCGTCAATTGTGACGTTAATACGGTTTTGGTCCGTCCCGCGAATCCTGAGATAGGTGTATCCTATGCCAGTACCGGCATCTGATGATGTAACAACAGACGGGCTCATTCGGATAAGATAAGGCAGGTCTTTGCCCTGGTTTTTTTCTTTAAGCTCTTCTTTCCCAATATTTGAAACAGCAACCGGTACTTTCGAAGATGCTTTTGTAGATCTGACAATCACTTCGTCTGTCATAAAAGATTTTTTCCGAAGCGTCATGTCCACATCATGATGATCTGATGGCCCCTTGATTGTCACTTGTTTTGTCTGGTCAACATAACCAAGAAACGACACTTTTAGGGTGTAAGTCCCTTTTTTAAGATTTTCAAAACCAAACTCACCATCAGTCCCTGTCATTGTGCCGAGGTAAGTTCCTTCAAGAATAATATTTGCCCCCGCAAGAGGCTCTCCTTCCTTACTGGTTACTCTGCCTGAAACAGAACCAGCCATAGCCATATGAGCATACAGACATGCCAATACGACGATTAACATCGTAAAATGTCTCATAACAAAAAATTTTAATGGTTACAAATTACTTAAATTAAGTAATGAGGTATGTGAGACTTTGTTTCCCTGGGACAGCATTACCTGTCCAGGTTCAAAGGGTATGATCTCAGCCTGTTATATTAAGGCACCCCATTTTAGAACGATGCAAAGATAGTAATTTTTTTGCAACTGACAAATCTATTCAATATACCAAAAAAAGCCTGAAGCATTTCCTCCTCAGGCTTTTTTAATGAATAAAATGATATCAATCAATCAATCAATCAATTGATTTTGGGTTGTATTCAAATTTAAAAATTTATCAATATATGATTCAAAAGTTTCTTTTGGAGCATATCCAAGAGCCATTTGTGGTGTTCCCTCTTTAGGTATGAAAAGTATAGAAGGTAAACTCTGTATACCCAGGAGCATTGATAAATCTTTTTCGGCCTCTGTGTCAACTTTATAAACAACAATCTGTCCTTTATACTCATGTGCAATCTCTTCCATGATAGGTTCAATCATTTTGCAGGGACGGCACCAGTCTGCATAAAAGTCGATGATGGCAGGTAAATCACCCTGGTATTTCCATTCTTCATGTTTTTCAAAATCAAACACCTTTTCCTTAAATGAATCTAAAGTCAAATGTTCGGTCTTGGTTTTCTGTGAGTAAACCAGACCTGAAATCAAAACAAAGGTCATTGCAAATAAGAGTCTCATATCTTTTTTATTTAATTAACTCATAAAATATAAAAATGTTGTATTGAAACATTATATATGGCGTTCTTATTCCACAGCCAAAACGTCCTTAAAAGCCTTTTTGAATGTTTCTTTCGGAAGCGCACCCATAGCCATTTGAGGTTGTCCTTCTTTAGGAATGAACAACAATGAAGGAATACTCTGTATGCCAAACATGCCTGCAAGCTCCCTTTCGGATTCGGTATCTACTTTAAATATTTGTAATTTACCCTTGTATTCTTCCTGTAGTTCTTCCAATACAGGAGCAACCGTTTTGCACGGGCCGCACCAGTCAGCATAAAAGTCAATCACAGCAGGTAATTCACCTTCATATTTCCAATCTTTATTGTTTTCGAAATCAAAAACTTTTTCTTTAAAACTCTCTTTTGTTAAATGTTCTAACATAATAAACTGATTTTATGATTTATAATCTTTAATTAATTCTTTGTTTTTAGTGTGTCAAACAGTATACCAATGATAAAAAATACCAAACGAATTCATAATTAATGCAAATATTGGTAATTTTGTCATGAAAAGCAAACATATTGACATATGTTTATTTTTACATATGTCAATATTTCACCTTTTAGTTCTTACAAGTTGAACAATTAGATATGCAATTTAGTTCAGAAGGAAAGATAAACTATGCGAACAAATTAAAACATCCTGTTTTTAAATCAGTGGCGGAGATTTGCAGGGAGCAAGGGATTACTGCTTATCTCATTGGGGGATACGTCAGGGACATGATTCTTAAACGTCCTTCAAAAGATATTGATATTGTCGTGCTGGGCAGTGGTATAGAATTAGCTAAAGAAGTTGCAAAGCGACTACAGAATACTTCCAGGATAACCATTTTTAAAAATTTTGGTACGGCCATGTTTAAATACGGAGAGGATGAAATAGAATTTGTAGGCGCACGAAAAGAATCATATCGAAAAGATTCCAGGAAACCTGTTGTTGAGGATGGCAGCCTGAAAGATGATCAGGAGAGAAGGGATTTTACCATCAATGCCCTTGCTATAAGTCTGGGCGAACCGGACTTTGGCCAATTGACAGACCCTTTCAACGGTTTAAAAGACCTTCAGGATAACATTGTCAGAACCCCTCTTGAACCGGGAATAACTTTTTCAGATGATCCGTTAAGAATGCTCAGGGCTGTCAGGTTTGCTACGCAGCTAAATTTTAACGTTCACAAAGACACTTTCAGTGCTATCAGGGGAAAACGCGATAGGATGAAAATAGTATCCGGGGAACGAATTTCCGGGGAACTTGAGAAAATACTGATGTCACCCAAACCATCAATCGGATTTAGGCTGCTCGAGTCATCCGGTTTACTGGAGATTATTCTCCCGGAACTCGATGCCATGAAAGGTGTTGAAGTAAAAGAGGGGAATGCTCATAAAGACAATTTTTTGCATACACTGAAAGTGCTTGACAAAATATCCCGCAAAACGCAAAATCCCTGGTTGAGGTGGGCTGCTTTGCTTCATGACATCGGTAAACCGGTCACAAAAAAATATATAAACGGCAACTGGACTTTTCACGGGCATGATTTTATTGGGAGTAAAATGATACGTGATATTTTTAAGTCATTGAAACTTCCCTTAAATGATAAAATGAAATATGTGCAAAAGCTTGTTGGTTTGCATCTTCGCCCAATTGTGCTCTCCCAGGAAGAAGTAACTGACTCAGCCATTCGAAGGCTTTTGTTCGATGCAGGTGACGATATAGATGATTTGATGACTTTATGTGAAGCTGATATCACTTCAAAGAATGATGAAAAGGTAAAACTTTATCTGAAAAATTTCAAGCTTGTCAGAAAGAAGCTCAAAGAGGTAGAGGAAAAGGATCGTATCAGAAATTTCCAGCCACCAGTGACAGGAGAAGATATTATGCATATATTTAATATCAAGCCCGGCAGGACAATCGGAATCCTGAAGGCCGCAATAAAAGATGCTATCCTTGACGGTGTGATTAGAAATGACCGGCAGGAAGCGATCAATTTCATGATAAAAAAAGGTAAAGAACTGGGATTGAAAGTTGTTAACCAGCCTGATGCCTCAACTTCTGAGTAATTCTTTGCAATAACCGCTGGGTTTTGGCACCTTGATTTTTTTCTCGATGTATTCTATTTCACATGTGTCGACCTGGAATTGCCTGACTTCAATATAAATGATTTTATCCTTTCTGGTATTGTAACAATAGGTACCTTCGGCAATGAGATATTCCCTGTCGGTTAATCTTTTGTTTAGCTTGATATTAAGCTTATTTTCGAGCTGGGTAACGATATGAAGAAAAGAACCAAGCGGGTCCGCTTCTTTTTCGTCAGGATCATAGCTGTGATGCACAAAAAGCAAACGATTATAGACTGATTTCTCAAAAATGAGTGAAACTTCCCACCTTTTGGGAATGTCTTTAAGTTTGTAGATGATTTCTTTTGCTACGTCACATTCCTGAACATACATATCCATTTGTTCAAGATATTGTTCCATTTTTTTATCAATCAGGTTCTTCATAAGTTAAGTGTTGAAATTATTAATTGAGTTACATGATAAAGATAAGCATTATTCCCGGATTAGTAAAATAAAATTTACTTTGGTTGATGATTTTTTTTGTAAATGTTGAGTAAAGGATGATTTGAATTATTTGTTTTTTTTCCTGACAGCCGGATTAGCCTTTAAGCCCACGCCAATATTCAGCATGTATTGAAATCCTTTGAAACGTTTGTCTTTTTTTTCGAACAGGGGATTATTAAAGCCGGGAGAAAGGAACACATACCAGTATTGTGATTCATGCTCTGCTTTGAAACGGGCAGCATAACTGTCTTTGGAATAATAATTACGGATTTTCCATATGAAGTCAATCCCGGCGCCCGGGCAGGGGAAATGAGTCAGGTTAACAACCTTTTCATCCTGATGTTGATTCGGATTTAATGTTGTGGAAATGTCATAGGTTGAGACGCCTGCATAGGGTTTTAT
>CAZVTW010000387.1:0-5728 GCA_964629805.1 uncultured Bacteroidales bacterium
CAAGAAAAACGGGCAATTCATTAATAAAGAGAATAATCTGAAGTACATATCAGTTTATCATATTATTGGCGGTGTTGAATACCGGCCAAATAGTTATACGCAAATAGTTGCGGAGGGCTTCTATAAAAAATATGATCAGTATCCCTACTCTCTCAGGGATTCAATGAGCCTGGCAAATAAGGGCGCTGATTTTGGGGTTATTGGAGACGAAGAGGTCATATCCATTTCAGAAGGACAGGCCTATGGATTCGAAATACTCGGAAGAATTAAATCTCCCAAAGGACTTAACCTGAATTTGTCATATACATTTGTACGCAGCGAATTCAATGATGGTGAAAGTGATTATATTCCTTCTGCCTGGGATAACAAACACCTGTTGACACTCACTTCAACCAAAGATTTAAAAAAGAACTGGAAAGTCGGAATCAGGTGGCGGTTTGTTGGCGGACCCCCTTACACACCATATGATATTGAACGTTCTGAACGAGTGGAAGCCTGGAATACGCAGGGAAGACCCTTTTTCGATATGTCAAGGCTCAATTCTAAGAGGCTTGATCCGTTTCATCAACTTGATGTGCGGGTCGATAAGGCATATTTTTTTAACAGATGGTCTTTGATGCTTTACCTGGATATTCAGAATTTTTATAACTTCAAAGGTGAGTTACAGGATAACCTTGTTAGAGAGACTGATGAAAAAGGCAACTTTGTAACAAAAGACAACGGACAGCGGTATGAGTTGAAAAGAATACCCAGCACTAGTGGTACGGTGCTTCCCACGATTGGAATTATTATTGAGATATAGTATCAGTTTATGACTGTAACTAATTTGAATAAGTATGTAGTGCAACAGGATAAAAATATCCACCGGCGCTAACCAGGTTCAGCGCCCTGTTGAATTCTGTTACTAATGTGGTACAGTCGAGATATGCTTTTATCCCGGCGCTCAACATATCTTCAAAATATACATCTTCATCTGTGAGATTGATGGCGATGATATGTGCATCAGGCAGGGCATCTGTTATTTTTCGCGATGTATGCAATGCATCACTATGTGTCATTTTCATGTTCAAAATAATAATGTCGGGGACTCTGTTTTCTATCATTCTAACAGCCTGTTCCCCAGACGAAGCTTCAGTTACAAATTCAGGTTGATTTTGTTCGTTTATGAATGTTTTTAATGCTTTGCGTGTTGCTGAGTTATCATCAACAATTAATATCCTCATGTTCCCTTTTTTAGCTTGTTTATATCTTTTTACTGAATATATGACTTTAGTTATCTTTATTGTCTTCCCTATAGCATGAGTCGTAAATAATTCTTTCTGTCATTCAGTAATTGTTCATATCTTACTTACGAATTATTGATTTAAATGTTGAAATTCTTTGATGAACGAGCATCATATGTTGACAAAATGTTTGATTTTTTTTATGATAATGTAAAATATGCTTTCCATATCCCTGATATAGTATTTCTCATGAAAAAAAACATACGATTATTAATAGGGGAATTCCCTCAGAATTATTTAAGGATAATACTTTATGATTTGAAACAAATTCCTCATAAATTGTATCCCTGAATGATTTATTTTTGTACCCTTAACAGAATATACATAGATGACTTAAATTCAGTTTTGACGAAAAACAGACCGGGGAGAAGCTTTATAATTCCGTTTTTTTAATTGTTTGAACTTTATAAATGTCAACTTGTTTATAAATTATCAAAGAAATGAAAAGATTCATAAGTGTATTATTTGTTCTTTCTGCATATTTTTCTTTATTTTGTATTTCATATAAACTATTTATATTATAAAAGAATATGAGTTTCAGGAGCCTTGTATCAAATTTCAGTAAACAAAAAAAAGCAGGAGAATTTGCCGGCCAGGTCGATACCTATTTGCTTTCTCAGTTAAGAGATATTAAGCAGAACGATTTGGGTTATTCTTACCGTGGAAGTTTCACACCGAATATTATCTCATCTATTATGGATTTATCAGTCTCCAACCTGGATAAGTCAGAGGATAAATCTAAAATCAAAAAGAAAGTTTATTACGTTATCGGAGAAGGGATACAAAACATTTCTCTTTACGAAAAAAAAGATTTGCAGTTGGATAAAAATGCCAGTATTGTAACCATTGATGATAGTGGTAATATTTTTTCAATTATTACAGGAAATCTTATTTTAAATTCGAAAGTAGATGATTTAAAAGAAAGAATCGAAAAAATAAACACACTGGATAAGGACGGACTGCGGGAGTATTCCCGATCAGTGAAAAGGTCGGGTCAGAAAACAGAAAAGGGCGGCGCCGGATTAGGTTTGATCGAAATGGCACGACGGTCCGGAAATAAACTGGGATATCATTTTGACCGGATTGATAAAAAAAATTCGTATTATTATCTCAGAACTTTTATTACCGGATTTTCAGCAATATCTTCATCAAAACTAGATAAATTTATAGATTTTGAGCAATACGTTAAGGAAGTCCAGGAATTCAGGCATTTTCTCAACCAGGAAAATATATTGCTGTTTTTTAAAGGTGATTTTGACCAGCGGAATCTCATCAATTTGTTGCAAATCATAGAACAACAAATAGGAAATTCAAAGGTGTCAGTCAAACTTTACAATCTTACTGTTGAGATGATACAAAATATTGTAAAGCACGCTTCAAATTTAGAATCATCGTTAGACTGGAAACCCGGGCTTTTTTATATTTCACTTCTTGACGACTCGCTTGTTCTTACTTCCTGTAACTTTTTACCCGCTAAACAACAGCAATCTATTCAGGAAAAAATTGATTTTCTGAATAACCTTAACCAGGAAGATTTAACAACATACAGGAACAATATTTTAGGCGGAAAAGCCCTCGAAGATCCCGTTAAAGTTGGCCTGGGCTTTACTGATTTACTTAGAAGGAGTAGCCGGAAATTGCAATATAGTTTTATGCCGGTAAATGAAAATTATGTGTTTTATAAATTGAATGTTTCTCTAAAAGTATATTAAAAATGGAATCTATTATTCTGAAAGCCACACAAGACACACCAAAAGTTAGCTTTGATGCAGAAAAAAGTATCTTCGAAATTTCAGGTAAATCATTGCCTGAAGACGCACTGTCTTTTTATAAACCAGTATTTAAATGGTTGGATGAATATCTTAATACACCTAACAAATCTACAGTTTTCAACTTCAGATTTGATTATTTTAATTCAGCATCCTCGAAAATAATTGTTGAGTTACTCAAGAAAATATCAATTCTCCAACATAATAATGATGAATTAACAATAAACTGGTATTTTAGGGATATTGATGAAGATATGCAGCAGGTTGCCGAAGAATTTGCATATATAACCAATGTGAAGATGAATTACATTCCGGTAGAAACAACACAAACTCAGCAGGACGAGCCTTTTATTTTTGCCGGGCATGAAGCTTCTCAACCTCCCAATAACGGAAGCAGAAAAGAAGAAAAAGAGGTGCCTGGTTACAAAAAACTGTTAAGAAGAGTATTTGGCAACTGAATATTTTTACGCTAATCGAAAGGTCTTTTTACCCGGAAGACCGGAAAACTGATTGCGATATTGGCCGGGTGTTTTACCTGTTTGTTTCCTGAACTGACGGTTAAAATGAGATAGGTTATTAAAACCGCTCTCGTAACATATTTCGCCAATCGAAAATTTTTCTTCAATCAATAACATACAGGCATATCTGATGCGTTGGAAATTGACGTATTCCATAAAGGTTTTATTCGTTTTTTCCATGAAATACCGGCAAAAAGAAGATTTATTCATATTGGCTTTTTCTGCTGCCTGTTCAAGCGATATATTTTTGTTGTAATTATCATTGACATACTTGTAAATGACCTGTAGTTTATGGCTTTGATTTAAATAATTGTTTTCCAGGAAAACATGACTTGCCAGGGGATGAATATCATTTTGCTTACTTAATACATAGAGAATTTGCATGATATTCAAATATCTTTCAGTGGTTTCACTTGATATACTGCAGGCAAGGAGTTGTTTGATTTTTTTCGAAGTTTCCCCTGTAATAAAAAAACCTTTCTGAGATATTCTAAAAAAGTCACCAATTCTGCCAAAATCTGTATATTTAAACAAATGATCCTGCACGTATAAGGGATTTATTTGTAAAACAATGCATTTACATTTTAAGTTTTTATTGCCTGTATGATATGATTTTTCGGATATCCAGACATGTGGCAGGTTTGAAGGCAGAAACACCAGGTCCCCTTCTTCGAAAGATTCCACACTATCACCAACATATCTCTTTCCACGGCCACTGATGATATAAGTGAGTTCGTATTCCGGATGGAAATGCCAGGGTGCAGAAAAATATGGTTGACTGTATTGATATATTTTGAAGGCAGATTTCCCTTCCTCGTAATCCACTTTTTCAAATACTGGTTTCATTCACTTTGAATTAACTATTGCTGAAAGAAAAACATATTATTTGCAAAATGATCCTGGAAATTCGGATCAGACTCCAAAGAAAGATGCGAACACTTTCTCAGCACATCCATAATTTCAGCATCATCTTTAAACATACATTGTTTTACCCCGTTTAATGCAGTATTTCCAGCCTTATGAATATTCTTGAATGTCTTATCTAAAAGACCTGTGTTTTTTATATTCTGAATATTAACAAAATTTCCAAATCCACCTGCAAAATATACATTGTCAATGTCGTCATATTTAATTCCTGATTTTTCCAGGATGATATGAATTCCTGTTCTCATAGCCGACTTGGCCAATTGGAATTCCCTGACATCGCGTTGTGTGATATAAACAGGGTGTATGATTTCAATCTTTTCATGTTCATTGCAGATGAGTCCTGTCTCGTCTATTTTACCCTGCTCCACAAAAACACTAATGGCATCGATGAGTCCACTTCCACAAATACCTATCGGCGCCATATTTGATACTGTGTGTATCGCTAATCCGTTACTTCCGTTTTTGTCAATTGATGAAACCGCTCCGGCTGAAGCTTTCATTCCCATAGATATTGTTGCTCCTTCAAATGCCGGGCCTGCTGCTGTTGATGCACATAGTATACCATTCCTGTTGCCAATTGCGATCTCACCATTTGTTCCAAGATCGATTAATATATTGTATTTCTCAGCTTTGTAAATACCTGTGGTAAAAATACCAGCCAGTATATCACTCCCCACAAAACTCCCAATTGAAGGGTAAAAAATAATTTCTGCCTGAATGTTTTTGTCCCAACCGAGATGCCCGGGTGTGAATTTTTTAATTCCTGTATCTTTCGATTCATAAGGGTACATTGAAAGGGGAGATAAATCTATATCACAAAATATGTGATGCATGACAGTGTTACCAACTAAGCCGATTTTTTTTACGGTTACATGATTTTTAGCAAGAATTTCTTTCACAATCCGGCCAATTTCCTGCCGAATAAGTTCAACAAGTTTACCATGTCCTTCCTGATGCACCGCAAATTCAATCCTGGACATAATGTCTGCTCCATACCTTACCTGTGGATTAATCCTTGATATAACATCTTTGACAACGCCGGTTTTAAGAGAAAGTAACTGGGCAACAATCGTTGAAGAGCCCAAATCAATGGCTATTGCATGTCCTTCCCCTGGTTTAAAATCAAATGGTGTATTGTCCGTCAAAATTAATGATTCCAACTGAAGTAACTCAAGTGTCACATCATAATCAATGGTAACCTGGCATCCCAATGCTTCATTTTCTTCTAAGC
>CAZVTW010000388.1:0-5727 GCA_964629805.1 uncultured Bacteroidales bacterium
TCAGGCCCTTTGCTATTCGCCGAGCAGAAGCGGGCAATCCACTCCAGTTGTTGTGGATGAATAATCATAAATACATCCATTTCACGGATTACCATGCCTCTGTTCGAGGAAACCTTCCTTATTCAATGGTCACTAAAGAAATTAATCGCCAGTCTGTTCTTGACAATATGTATCGTGTTGCCGACTGGCAACTGGCTAATCCTCACCGCCATCATGAACTCAACTGGCATTATGGAGCATTTTACACCGGATTAATGGCGCATTATGAAACAACCAAAGAACAACGATACCTGAACGAAATGATTAATGTCGGAAAAAGCTACGACTGGAAAATCATAGATGATATTTTTCATGCCGACCGTTTAACCATCGGACAGGTATTTATGGATATTTATGAAAAAGAAAAAACAGACAGTATACTTATCTTCCTTCAATACGCTCTCGATATACATATTGCCCATTTGGGGCGGAAAGAGCCTGATCTGGAATGGAAAGATAACAAATACAGGCACTTCTGGTGGAGTTGGTGTGATGCCCTTTACATGGCCCCGGCTACCTTTGCAAAGATGTCCGGAGCCACTGAAAAGGCAAAATACCTGGATTTTGCCAATACATTTTGGTGGGAAACCTCTGAGTTTCTCTATGATGACGAGGAACATCTCTATTATCGCGATAGCCGGTTTTTTGATAAAAGGTCACAAAACGGAAACAAAGTTTTCTGGTCACGCGGAAATGGCTGGGTAGTTGGAGGACTGGTACATATGCTTGAAACCATATCAGACAATTATCCTGACCGGCAAAAATATGTCACTCAATATAAAGAAATGACCCAAAAACTGGCGGAAATACAGGGCAAAGACGGTTTGTGGGGTGCCAGCCTGCTCGATCGTGAGCAATATCCCATCGGTGAATCCAGTGGCAGCGCATTTTTTTGTTATGCCATTACATGGGGTATTAACCAGGGTATTCTTGACAAGGAAACATACAAACCTGTCGTTCTGAAAGCCTGGGAAGGGCTTGTTAACAACCTTCAAAAGTCAGGTATGCTTGGCTATGTTCAGCAGGTGGGCGACAGACCCAAAGACATAAAGGCTGTCGATTGGGAGGTATATGGTTCAGGCGCATTCCTGCTGGCCGGAAGCGAGATTTATAAACTAATAGATGAGTGATTAATGATATATAATTATGAAAACAGCAAACACCGCAACTTTAATAGGGCTTTCAGGTCTGTTATTAGGTTTAAATGCCTGCACGCCTGTTTCTGAAAAAGAAAAACAATTCTCGCAAATTATCGAAAACAAACAACCCAATATTTTATTTATCCTGATTGATGACCTGGGATTTAAAGATTTGGGTTGTTATGGTTCCGATTTTTACGAAACTCCAAATATTGACAAGCTGGCTGAAAAAGGAGTGAAATTCACCAATGCCTATTCGGCCAGTGCGGTATGTTCACCTACCAGGGCAAGCATCCTGACAGGAAAAAACCCGGGCAGGCTGAATCTGACCGACTGGACAGGCCCGGAAGAATGGCATCCTGACGGAGATTTAAAAACACCCAAAACTGAAGAAGTCATTCCACACCATGAAAATACACTGGCCGAAGTCATGGGCAAACATGGCTACATCAGTTTTTACCTGGGAAAGTGGCACCTGGGTGATGGTGAATATCTACCTGAAAATTACGGTTTTGACAAAGTAACAGGCGCCATAAATGCCGGAGCGCCACCTTCATATTTCCATCCGTATTTACGGGCTAACTGGGAAGGAACGGGTTGGCCAACACAGATCAAAGATTTGGCAGAAACAGGCAAAAAGGGCGAATACCTGACCGACCGACTGACAACAGAATCCATGAATTTTCTGGATACCATCGGAGACCGTCCTTTTTTACTGTACCTGGCTCATTATGCTGTACATACACCCCTTGAGGCAAAACCGGAACTGATTGAAAAATACAGGAACAAGGCCGAAAACATGTATGCTGATACTGTCACTACAATGGTCAGGGAAAGAAACGACAGTTATACAAGGGTCATTCAGAGTCATGCTGTGTATGGGGCTATGATTGAATCCGTAGATGAAAGTACAGGACAGTTAATGGCTAAACTGAAAGAACTAAATCTTGAGGATAATACCATTATCATTTTTACATCTGACAATGGCGGTTATAGCACATCTAATTTTCCTTTACCGGTTGACACACAAGATACAGCACAAGTATTACCAACCTCTGTAATGCCTTTGCGTGCCGGAAAAGGATGGTATTACGAAGGAGGTATAAAAATTCCTGCAATCATTCACTGGCCGGGAGTTACAAAACCAGGCAGCAGAATTGATGAGCCCATTGTCAGTACCGACTTTTTTCCTACATTTCTTGATATGGCAGGCATTGATTTAATGCCCGAACAGCACAAAGACGGGATAAGTTTTGTGCCACTTCTAACCGGAGACAAAGAAGATTTAGGCAGAAAGGCCATTTACTGGCATTATCCGCATTATCACAATTCCGGTCAAACCCCGGCCACAGCCATGCGATGGGGAAAATACAAATTTATACAGGAATATGACGGCAATCGTTTATTTTTGTATGATTTGGAACAAGACATTCATGAAGACAACAACCTGGCAGATAAAATGCCCGGTTTAAGAGATACATTACTAAAAAAGCTAAACAACTGGAAAGCTGAAGTGCAGGCTAAAGTGCCTTCTGAATAAGCAAATAAGTTCTCCGGTTCACAGGATTTATCTTTCAATACAGTTATCTGGTTCCGATAAGAAAAGGCTTGATTTTATGGAAGTGGCTTTAAAAAGTCTCCAGGGTCTGGGTTTAAAAATTTTGAAAATCAAGGAGTTTCGATTTAATCGAGACTCCTTGTAAAAACTCTATTGAAATTGTAAAAATATTTTAATCCAACATATAGCGTGATTTTATATTGTTTTTCATAAACATAAAATTTGTCACCACTCAAACACAACCCCGATATATTCATCCGGCTTGTCGCGGAGCCCCAGATAGGCCGATGAAGCTTCTGATGGGTTAAGTTTATGCGAATAAAACGGCTTAATGTTCAATTTTCCTTCCTTCATCAAGTCCATGATAATGGCAGAATTCCGTTCGATGGAATGCTTGTTGAAATCATTTTGGTGAGTTGGGAACAGGAATTCCAAAGCCCCTTTTGGCCTGATGTTTTCAATGAGGTGGATCTTACGTAAAAATGGGGTCATGTCAGTTTCAAAGCTTGCCCGTGGGCTGCCAAGCAAAATAAGTTCCCCGTTCCATGCAATGTGGTTGACGGCGTCATTGACCACTCCAGAAACCCCGGTGGCATCAATCCATGCATTCACTTTTTTCCCATTCGTAAGCTTATTGATTGCTTCTTCAAGGTTTTCTGATTTTGAGTTCACGGTGTTGACGATACCACATTGTTTTGCTATGTCCAGACGGCTTTGGTTGATGTCAATGGCAATGACTTTTGCCCCTTGTAATTGTGCAAACTGAGCTGCTAAATTGCCAATAGTGCCCATTCCGCTTACTGCCACGTAGTCTCCAAGTTCAATATTGGACATGCGCAGCGAAGACATGGCAATGCCACCCATGTGGGTGAATGATGCTATATCCAAATCCAGCCCTTCAGGCACTTTCACACACACACCGTGAAAACGGTCCAATGTATTGACTTTAAAAACCCCCTGATGTGGGCCAAAGGTATACACAATGTCACCAACCTCAACGTGTTTCACATCATCGCCTTTTTCAAGGATTTCGCCAATTGCGGTATAGCCGGGGACATTAGGCAAGGGAAACCAGTCCTCAATACCGGAAACACAAGCCATTTCTGTCCCGGCGCTTAGATGCGAAAACTTATTTTGTACGATAATGTCATTTGGGTGTTCGATTTTTTCATTAAAACTATCTTCTTTGAGCCCTATTTCCCACGGGGCTGTGCAATAAATTTTTCTGTTTTTCATTTTAATACATTTTATTCATTATCCAATTAAATATCTGTCCTTCTAAATTGATTTTCTTCATTTACTCCAAAGCGTAGGGAGTGAAGAAAATTATTTTTTAATTTGTAAGACTTTTTTTATCTGTTTAAGGCAGCATGAAGCAATTTATCAACACTTGTATCTGCAACGCATTGGTAGCGGTCAGCCCCACCATAATACAATTTTACGCTTCCATCATCTTCAACAATATGAGAAGAGGCAAATACCACATTGCTTGCATGGCCATAGTTTTCATAATCCACCATTGGCGACAAAATGGGCTCGTCCCCAACCCTGATAACTTTTGAAGGTTTGTCCAATTCTGTCAGCATGACACCTGTATGGTACAATTCAGTGTCAGTGAGGAATTGCACACCATGGAAGATTATGAGCCACCCTTCCGGGGTTTTTATGGGTGTCCCACATGCCCCGACTTTACGTTCACCCCAGTGGCCAACACCTTCTGTTGTTGCCTGTAGCACCTCATCATGGTTGCCCCAGAACTTTAGATCGGGCGATTCTGCATACCAGATGTCCCCTTGTGACATAGGCCTTTCAAGAGCGGCATACAAACCATTGATTTTTTCAGGGAAAAGTGCTGTGTTGCGATAGCCATAACCTGTGATAAATCCTTTCCATTCCCATTCCATCAGGTTTTTTGATTCCAGCAAGCCCATACGTGCGTCTTCTTTGTGCACACAAACGGTCAGGAAAAATGTTTCGTCGATTTTGGTCAACCTCGGGTCATACCAGTTGCGCCCAAAACGTGTAAACTCCTCATCATGTTCAGGTTCTGGTATCATGCCATGGATTTTCCAACTATCATATCCATTTGGGCTTTCAAGCAACCACAATGAATCCCAAAGGTTATAGCCTTCTGCACGTGCAATCATAAAATATTTGCCGTCATGCTTTATAAATGTAGAATTGAAAACTGCCCGGCAACTAAATGGCATATCTTCGTTTGATATGATCGGGTTGTTTTTATACCGGATTACCGTAGGTTCTTTCGAATAATTTCTTGGATGTGATTGAATTAATTTCATTTTTTTTAGTTTTGTATTATAAATTTTATACAGTTTTTTGTTTTATCGCTTTGAAATTCAATAAAATACAACCCATTTGGCAAATTTTCCACATCGATAGTTCTACTATGATGCATGATTGTTCCCCTTTTCAAATCTCTTCCTGTAAAATTATAAATGGTGTAGTTTGTAATTCCTGAATGTTCATTTAATCCCAGATATATTTTATTTCTCACAGGATTTGGGTAAAGTATGATTTTCGAATAATCATTGTTTTGTTTAAAACCACTGTTTTCGGAGCTAACATACACAAAGCAGCTTGTTTCTGCATTGTCACTGTTAGATGATACCGTAATTTTGGCAGAACCCTCTGCAATAGCTGAGATTTTTCCATTTTGGTCTACCGAAGCAACAGATATATTATCTGATTTCCACATAATTGTTTGATCAATTGCGTTTTCAGGTTCAATAACTGCACTCAACTGATAAATATCTCCAACATTTAGTTCAATGGTTTCCTTCCGTGGCTCCAATTGAATACCAGTTACTTCAGCATTTTTTGAAAGTCCTTGGTTATAAAAATACTTCACTTTATCATCAGGAAGTGCCACCGTATAAATCCGCAGTTCATCTATCTTTCCTTTAAAAAATTCGTTAGTTGTTTTGGCTCCGCCAATCCAAATATCGGGTCAGGTGATATTTCTGGGGGGGG
>CAZVTW010000389.1:0-5727 GCA_964629805.1 uncultured Bacteroidales bacterium
TCATGATACCTATGTATGGTTTTACTGAAAGTTTTAATATTTCAGTATCAGCAGCTATTATTTTACATCATTTATCTCTAAAAATAAAAAAATCAAATATTCAATGGCAATTATCACCAGGCGAAGAAAATCAAATACTTCTTAACTGGCTGAGGTCAACAATCAAAAAATCAGAACTTCTTGAAAACAAATTCCTGTCAAATCTGAGACAGGAAAATTCAAAATAATAGCTATCTTTATGGTCGATCAGAGACATTTTTTCTATTTAGTGGCTATAAGAAAATAGATACATTATGATAAAAACAAGCAGCTTGTGTAAAATATTCAAGGCTGAAGAAGTCGAGACTACAGCACTAAATAATGTGAATCTGGAAGTTGACAAAGGTGAATTTGTGGCTGTAATGGGGCCTTCGGGTTGTGGCAAATCCACACTATTGAATATTCTGGGTTTATTAGATAATCCTTCAAGTGGCGCTTATTTTTTTAACGATACGGAAGTTTCAGGGTACAGTGAGAATCAGCGAACCAAACTCAGGAAAGGAAACATTGGATTTGTTTTTCAAAGTTTTAACCTCATTGATGAGTTACATGTATATGAAAACATTGAATTGCCTTTGCTTTACCTGAGAGTTTCATCGCGGGAACGCAAAAAAAAAGTCTATACCATTATGGACCGTATGCAGATAAGCCACCGTGCCAAGCATTTTCCGCAGCAATTATCTGGCGGACAGCAGCAAAGAGTAGCCGTTGCAAGAGCAGTTGTTGCCGGCCCACAACTTATCCTGGCTGATGAGCCCACAGGGAATCTTGATTCGGCTAATGGAGAAGAAGTGATGAAATTATTAACAGAACTTAACGAGGAAGGGACTACAATCATTATGGTAACACACTCGCCAACAGATGCAAACAAAAGTCAACGGATCATCCAACTCTTTGACGGACATATTGTAACAGAAAATATAAAAAAAAGAAAAACCTTGTTGTAAGTTATTATTCATGCTATTTATCTGAGCACTAACAAAAATTCTTACTCATCGTGAGAACGAAAATAGCAAGATATAAAATTCCTGCAAGCAAAACAGAACGATTTGAAACAGTATTAGAGTCACTTTTAGGGGAAATTGCTAAACATGAACCTGAAACAATATACGAGGTATACAGGGTAAAAAATGATGATGCGTACTTGCATATCATGAAATTTCCGGATGCTGTTGCAGAAGAGAAACATAAACGGGCAATTTATACGGCAGAATTTATAAAAAAACTTTATGGCATTTCGGAAAACGGAGTTGATTTTTATGATCTCATTCCTGTTGGTTACAAGCATCCATTCCTTTAAGACTTTATCTCATATCAATGACATCTATCTCAGGATGTTCTGCAGGTTCGAAAACAAAAAAGTTCTTCTGCAATGAAGTATTGGTTTTCATTTGGTCTATCCGTATCGTAAATCTGTTACCGTCTTTGTCAAAACGTTTAATAGTGTAAATATGATAATTGACCGGATCAATTAAAATCCTGATTCTCGAATAATTTTTATTATCAACTTCCTTCGGAAACAAATCAACGACCTCATATTTTTTACCATTTATATATTCAGGGCCTTTATGTGCATATTTAAATCCGCTTTTATAAATTGAAAAAATTTTCGAAGGGTCTATTTCTTCTTCGGTACTTTCAGGAGAAGTAATATTTGCTTCATCAGCATCAAGGAGCACAGTAACAATTTTGTCACCATCATAATACCGCTCATATCCGGGAAATAATAATTTATATTTCTCACCTTTGAGGTGGATTGTACCCTGCATAGAATCCGTAATTTGCTCCTGGAGATTCTCGAAAATGTAGGTAAAATCAGCAGTGATTGTATTATATGACTGAGTTTTTTCAGAGACTTTATCAAGCAATTCAGTTGCTTTTGGGTCTTGTTGAGCATTTGCTGAAAAAATTGATGTGGCCAGTAAACATAAAATTATTATTTTTTTCATTCCTTCTGTATTTAAATTTTTTAAAAAACGCAAAGAAAAAAATATTATTTTAATTCAGCGAATCGAAAAGTTGTTCGAGAGATAATTCGTCCTGATACAAAACCTGACGGGGTTTACTCCCTTCTGCCGGTCCTACAATGCCTGCTGCCTCAAGCTGGTCCATTATCCTGCCAGCCCTGTTGTAACCAATTGACATTTTTCGCTGGATAAGTGATGTAGACCCTTGCTGGTTGAGCACAACCAGGCGTGCTGCTTCTTCAAAAAGGCTGTCTTTTTTTTGTAAATCAGCGCTGCCTCCCCCTGCCTCAGATTCATCAACAAACTCAGGCAGAAGATGGGCAGTTGTGTATCCTTTTTGTATATGAATGAAATCAGTAATTTTTTCAAGTTCCGGAGTATCAACAAAAGCACATTGTATTCTGATGAGTTCACTTCCCTGTGTCATCAGTAAATCTCCCCTGCCGATAAGCTGGTTAGCCCCAGGGCTGTCCAGGATGGTTCGGGAATCTATCATAGAGGCAACCTTGAAAGCTATCCTGGCCGGAAAATTTGCTTTAATAACACCTGTAATTATATTTGTTGAAGGACGTTGTGTGGCGACAATCAAATGAATACCTACTGCACGTGCCAACTGGGCCAACCTGGCAACAGGCATTTCTATTTCTTTACCGGCAGTCATAATTAAATCAGCAAATTCATCCACCACAAGAATAATGTAGGGCATAAACCTGTGTCCTTTTTCCGGATTTAACCGTCTGTCCCTGAATTTTGCATTGTATTCTTTGATATTTCTCACATGTGCTTTTTTTAGCAATTCGTACCGCGCAGTCATTTCAACTGTCAGGGAACCAAGTGTTTTTATCACCTGTTGATTATCAGTAATGATAGCTTCTTCCGTATCGGGAAGTTTAGCCAGGTAATGCTTTTCTATTTTTTCATACAATGTCAACTCTACCTTTTTTGGATCTACCAGCACAAATTTCACTTCTGCCGGATGCTTTTTGTAGATAAGGGAAGTTAAAATGACATTCAGCCCGACAGATTTTCCCTGTCCAGTTGCTCCGGCAACAAGAAGGTGGGGCATCTTTGTCAGGTCAAAAACAAAGGTTTCGTTTGAAATTGTTTTTCCCAAAGCTATTGGTAGTTCAAAACGGGTATCGCTAAATTTTTTTGCTTTAACAACTGAGCGCATTGCTACAATCTCCGGGTGGGAATTCGGGACTTCAATGCCAATGGTGCCTCTGCCCGGCATTGGCGCTATAATTCGTATACCCAGGGCAGCCAGACTCAGGGCAATATCATCCTCCAGGTTCTTAATTTTGGAAATTCTGACACCCGGAACAGGTATGATTTCATAGAGGGTAACTGTTGGCCCGATAGTAGCTTTTATCTGCTGAATTTCAATATTATAATGCTTTAATGTATTTACAATATTGTTTTTATTCTCTATGAGTTCTTCATTGGTAACCGGTTTATGTGAAGATTTATGTTCCTCCAGTAAATCTAAAGGAGGAATTTGATATTTAGGCAACTCCAGTGTTGGATCATAATATGTTAGTGGAGGTTCTTTTAAAATATCATCGGCTTTGCTGCTTGTTTCTTCTTTTTTCTCTGCCGGTTGATGCTGTCTTGTGTCAATATTGTCCTCAGGCTGTTTTTGTCCGACTGTCAGGTCCCTGACTTTCTGAAAAAGACTGTTACTGCCGGTTTTTGAAGCTTTCTGAGTGATTTTTTGCTCATTTTCTTCCGGGACTTTTTGGTCTTTTGCCGGGTTTTTATCTGTTTTCTCATGTTTTTGAACAGGGTTGGATTTTTCCAAAGGTTTTTCCGGTGATTTTACAGATTGGTCATCTTCTCCCCTGTTAAGAATGAATTTGGGCTCAGGACGCTCCGAAAGTGAATGTTGGTTGTTCCGGTTCTTTAAGTTTTGGTCTGTCTCTCCTGTAGAACTTGCAGCTATGTTGCGCCTCAGCCAATGTACGGAATTATCGAAAGTGAATAAAACAAAGGCAATAAGGATACCGATAAGGAGAAAAGCAGTTCCGGTTTTTCCAATTGTCTCATTTAACCAGTTATTCATCACATATCCATGGGCACCACCCGGAGAGAAATAATCATTTCTGAAAAGATAAGCCAGGGTCACTGAGAACCATAACACACCCAGGATTGTATACCGCAGAGATTTTCCCAGATGAAGCAATTTTATTTTTAATAATCTGAAACCTGTGATGAAAATAATAAACACGAATCCAAATGAAGCCAGCCCGAACCAGTCATGAACAAAAAGATTAGACAAATATGCTCCAACTTTACCCATCCAGTTTTCCACCCCCTCGTCATTCGACAGCATATCAATAAAGCCTAATCTGACAACACTCTGATCAATTTTCCAGGTAAACAAATATGAAATAAAAGCCAGCAGAAGATAGAGTGAGAGAAAAATCATTCCTAACCCTAAAAAAAATTTAAACCGCTCATCATTTAAGGCCCTGATAATCCTCTTATAAGTCAGTGGGTTTCTTTTTTTCTGCTTTTTCTGCTGTGTTGATTTCTTTTTAGCTGTTTTTACTGTTTTTGTTTGTCCGTTTTTTATCCCCATTGAACTTCACATTATATTCATTTTATGTTGTTTCACTACCTGGCTTCTTTTTTATTTGCTAAGCCTGTGATAAAGATAGTGAATCTTTCAAAAAATATGTGTATCAAATATATTTATAAAAAAGTACATTATGATAGACAAGCAAGATATAAAAAAAACATTAAAATCCCATATGATGATTGTATTTTGATTAGTTCATGTCTTCCAGGCTCAAAGATTCAACTAATTTTTCAAGTTCTTTCTTTGTCACAGGTTTATACCCCGGAGGCACGTTAAAAGCGCCCTGTTCAATACTTTCAGGCCTTACATCTGTTGCAACCAGAAGCATATCCATATTATTGATATTCAATTTGAATTGCATTAACACGCCTTGTATATTTTTATATGGATTATAAGCATTCGGATTTTCAACGTTTAGTTTTGTCGTATAATATATTTCTACCGGATCTTCATTCTCTCCAAACCAGGCCAAGGCTTTCATACATTCATATCCGGCAATTATTTTTGTCTCATCGACTAATTCGATCCGGGGATTTTTCATTTCAGGAAACTCTTCCCGGAATTTTATGGCTTCTATTTCGTAAATATATTTTTTGCCCATCATTTTCAGGGTTGTTGCATAAGTCATATGTTCTTTATTAAAAATCTGACGCAAAGCAAAGATACCAAAAAATCCTTCGATTGTGGTAACTGTATTATTGTCTTTAAAGGAAAACTCCAATGTTTCGGGAAGGACGCTCATCAAAAGATTATCTTCTCCAAGATTGGTATATGTTATATTATATTGAATAGTCCCTTCGTCAACAGGCCCGGGTTTTGTTTCACAGAATAAAACAAACACACATAGACCAATAATCCAGTGGGCAGATATCTTTCGTTTGAACATTTCGTTTCTTTTTGAATTGATTTTTTAATTAAAGTGACAAATTTATAAAAATATATGATTCATGCTGTTCATTTCGGACAATAATTCTAAAAACAGATGAGTTATCATAAAATTTTCCAATCAAATCAAATACACAACCTTATTTGTTATAGATTTTTTACTTTTGTATCCGTTTTAGCCGGAATGTTTTGTTAATAAATATGGCTCTATTCTAATTTAAGGTTGATTTGTTTAAACATCAATAAAATCAATAA
>CAZVTW010000390.1:0-5702 GCA_964629805.1 uncultured Bacteroidales bacterium
ATCAAAAGAAATATGAAAAGATTGTTGAAAAATCCTGCATTTGCGTTGGTCTTGGTACCTCTGCTTTAATAGCAAACAATATTGATACAAAAGAGGAAGGAAATGCGATATCTGTCTGTCCAGGTCCAAATATGGCATATTTTTCAAAAAAAATGAGTCTGAATGATATTGTTGATCATATTTATGGCCGAAAAAATATGATCGATGGTAATAACCGGCCAATTGTCTTTATTAAAGAACTGCAGATTTATCTTAATTTTTTGAAAGACAGGATTCAGGAAACAAAATTATCGTATTCACATACCCGTGAAAAATATTTGATTAAATTTGCAAGGAATCTTCAGGCTGGTGTTGACTATTATTATGATTTATTCCTTGATTTGAAAGAAAATTTTGACAAATTAAAAAATACTATTTTGCATGACCTGGATACATGCAATGAAAAATTGTGTATGCTTTATTTAGAAATAAAGAATCTGTCTCATGAAAAAAAGTATGTTGGGTAAAATATAATCTGATATTTTATATTCTGATTCGGTATTGTCCGGTAACAATTTAATTTATCAAATAGTTTGTATTGAGATTCCTCCCTCGATTTACTCGAGTTCGGGATGACAGCAACTTAAGTCTGGCAGGGTAAAGGGTTGGTGGCGGTTCCCGGTATAGACTGATATTTTTTACAAAATATTGAGTCCAATAAATATGTAACCTAAAAATACCATATTATGAATATTTTATTAATCTCACCTGCTACAGATGCAGAGAAAAGGACCAATAAAGGATTAATGATGCCACAGCTGGCATTGTATATCATTAAAGGTTTAACACCAAAAGAACATTCAGTTGCTACAATAGAAGAGGAAATTGAACAAATAAATTTGGATTATGAATGTGACTTAATCGGAATCAGTTGTATGACAGCAAATGCCCCCAGAGCCTATGAACTTTGCCGTGAGTTCAAAAAACGCGGGAAAACCGTTGTACTGGGCGGGGTTCACCCTTCAATACTTCCTGATGAAGCCCTTTTGAATGCAGACAGTGTGGTTATTGGAGAAGCTGAAGGTGTATGGGGACAACTGCTTGAGGATTTTCAAAATAATAATTTACAGAAAAAGTATCATAATCCGGAGCCGGATTTGAGCAGATACATACCGAAAGATTTCAGCAAGATCAACAAAAAAAGACTTTTTGATCTTTTCCCAATCATGACGACACGGGGATGCCCTTATGATTGTGAATTTTGTTGTGTTTCGAACCTCTTTGGAAAAAAAATCAGGCATATTCCTGTTGATAATATTGTACGTGACATCAAAGAGTCAAAAGCAAAAAATTTTATGTTTCTTGATGACAATATCATTGGGCATCCACGATACGCCAAAGAGTTATTTAAAGCTATCAAGCCTTTAAAAATCAAGTGGGTTGGTCAGGCTTCAGTTTCTTTATTGGTGAAAGATGACGAATTGATGCAACTCGCAGCAGAAAGTGGATGCAAAGCCCTGTTTGTCGGGATAGAGACAGTTTCAACAGAGCAGGCAAAAACAATGCGCAAAGCGATTAAAGAGATCGCGCATTTGGAGGCAGCCCTGAAAAAAATCAAAAAAATGGGTATACTTATCCATGCATCAATGGTTTTTGGGTTTGATAATGACAGAAAAGAAGTTTTTGATGAGACGGTTGACTTTCTGATGAAAAATAAGGTCAGCACTGTTTCTTTTAATGTTTTGACTCCTTATCCGGGGACAAAAACATACGATGACCTCAAAAGTCAGAACAGACTCACAACCAACGACTGGCAATATTATGATCATAACACGGTTGTTTTTCAACCCAAAAATATGACACCTTATGAGCTTCAGATTGGAAAAGTGAATGCACGAAAAAGGTTTTACAAAATGGCTTCGGTTTTAAGACGATTGCCAGGAAACCTGTATAGTCCGGGTCTTTACATTGCTATGAATTATGGACACATGAAACAGGTCAAAGTTGAATCGGAAAGGATAGCAAAACTTAAACCGACCCTGTTCCAGAACTAAAAATTTGTTTTACCCGCCAAAATCATCAAAAGCGATCATTTCCTCAGGGACACCCAGATCATAAAGCATTTTTTGAGCGGCCGCATTCATCATCGGCGGACCGCAGAGATAATATTCAATTTCCTCCGGCTCTTCGTGTTTGCTGAGATATTGTTCGTAAATCACCTGATGAATAAAACCTGTTGCGCCATCCCAGTTGTCGTCAGGTAATGGTTCGGACAAGGCAATGGTAAAATCAAAATTCTCAAACTCTTTTTCAATGGCTTCAAATTCATCCTGGTAAAAAATTTCCCTTTTTGAACGCGCCCCATACCAGAAAGAAACTTTGCGGCTGGTTTTTTCTGTTTTAAACAGGTGAAACAGATGCGATCTCATAGGCGCCATGCCGGCTCCGCCACCAATGAATAACATTTCTCTTTCTGTTTCTTTGAGAAAAAATTCACCGTAAGGTCCGGAGATGGTGACTTTATCTCCCGGCTTTCTGGAAAAAATATAAGATGAACAAACACCAGGGTTAACATTTTTAAAGCCACCTTTGACACGGTCAAACGGTGGAGTAGCTATCCTGACATTCAACATAATAATGTTGTTTTCAGCCGGGTGACTGGCCATAGAGTAAGCACGGAAAGATGGCTCGGGATTTCTCATTTTAAGGTCAAACATATTGAATTTTTCCCAGTCTTCTCGATATTCTTCTCCAACCTCTATCTCTTTAAAATCAACATTGATCTTAGGCACATCTATTTGAATGTACCCGCCTGATTTGAAGTCGAGTGTTTCTCCGTCAGGAAGTTTCACAACAAATTCCTTAATAAAAGTGGCCACGCTTTTGTTTGAAATAACTTCACATTCCCATTTTTTGATACCGAGAACCTCTTTAGGAATTTCAATTTTTAAATCTTCCTTGACTTTCACCTGGCAGGCCAGCCGCCAGTTGTTATTTTGTTCCTTCCTGGTAAAATATCCTGTTTCGGTAGGAAGTATTGAGCCACCTCCCTCCACGATTCTGCACTTACACATAGCACATGTTCCTCCACCGCCACAGGCAGAAGGGAGAAAAATTTTGTTTTCGCCAAGTGTTGATAAAAGGCTGCTGCCTGGTTTAACCACAAGCTCCCTTTCAGACTCGTTAATATCAATTGTAACATCACCTTGTGGAGTCAGTTTACGTTTTGCAATGAGCAGTACTGCCACAAGAAGCAAAATAACAAGCAAAAATGCTGCTATTCCTGATATAATGATAGTTGCACTCATAATACTATTAAATGCTTAAAGTTTGATACCCATAAAAGACATAAAAGCAATGGCCATAAGGCCGGTTGCGATAAATGTTATTCCCAGCCCCCTGAGTGGCGCCGGAACATTTGAATACCTTATTTTTTCCCGGATTGCTGCAATACCAATGATGGCAAGCAGCCAGCCTATACCTGACCCGAATCCGAATACCGTGGCTTCAACAATAGAATCATATCCTCTTTCCTGCATGAATAGTGAACCACCAAGTATTGAGCAATTTACAGCTATAAGTGGCAGAAAGATTCCCAGTTGTGTATAAAGCGCCGGGGCAAATTTTTCAACAATCATTTCCACCAGTTGAACCATTGATGCGATGACAGCAATAAACATAATAAAACTCAAAAATCCCAAATCTATTTTTTCTGCTGTGGGGCCGAGTATCCAGGACAAAGCGCCTTTTTGTAATAAGTAATTTTCAATCAGATAATTGACGGGCACTGTAATAGTCAAAACAAATATGACTGCCAGGCCCAGCCCCATTGATGTGTCCACCCTTCTTGAAACAGCCAGATAGGAGCACATGCCCAGGAAATAGGCAAATATCATGTTGTCAATAAAAATGGACTTGACAAAAATGTTAATCAGTTCTTCCATGAGACAATATTTTTCTAATTTTCTTCAATAAGTTCCCTGTTTTTAGCTCGCTGTATCCATATGATGACACCAACAGTAATCAAAGCCATAGGGGGCAAAATCATAAATCCGTTATTTTCATAGCCAATATCATAAAAGGCCTGTGGAATCACCTGTAGGCCATAAACAGTACCGGAGCCGAACAGTTCCCTGAAAAAAGCCACAATAATCAAAATAATTCCATAACCGGCGGCATTACCAATGCCGTCAAGAAATGACTGCCAGGGTTTGTTGCCGAGCGCAAAAGCCTCAAGGCGTCCCATGATGATACAATTGGTGATGATGAGCCCGACAAAAACGGATAATTGTTTGCTGACATCATAAACAAATGCCTGTAAAACTTCATCAACAAGTATGACGAGCCCTGCAATAACGACAAGCTGCACGATTATCCTGATTCTTGCAGGAATTGTACTTCGTAGTATAGAAACTGTCACATTAGCCACAGACAACACAAATATTACTGCAAGTGTCATAACCACTGCAGGTTCAACTTTCACTGTGATAGCCAGTGCTGAACATATACCCAGAACCTGCGTGGTAATTGGATTTTGTAAATTGATAGGTTCTGTCAGTAATTTTCTGTTCTCCCTTGAAAAAAGCCCCATATCTACATGTTTTTATGTTCGTTGAAATATTTTTTATACCCGGATAAACAGTCATAAAGCATATCCTGCAATCCGTTCGAAGTTATTGTGCCGCCGGATACAGCATCTACTTCATGTTTGTTATCTCCGCTTTTCTTTTTTGTCACTTTAATAGAGACAAATTCACCTTCGTTGTTAAAGATTTTTTTACCCAAAAATTGTTTTTGAAATTCCGCTGTCGAAATTTCCGCTCCAAGGCCTGGTGTTTCTCCTTTATGGTCAAAATAAGCGCCGGAAACCGTGTTGTAATCACCTTCAAAAGATATGTATCCCCAAATAGGTCCCCACAGGCCTTTTCCCCTGAGTGGAACAATAACATTTTTACCACCGTCTTCTTTTTTGCCATAAAAAAGTGGAAGTTTCCTTTCCTCTAAGGGTTTTTCCAATTCACTTTTCATGTCAATGGTAAATGCATCACCCTCAATTTTTTCACCTTCTGAATTAATAACATAGCTTTCGGTTATTTTCCGGTCGTAAAGTTTTTCAGCATTTTCAGGAGTGCTTTCAATATTGACAGAGGCAAGGATGTTTTGTTTTTTTTCAATTTCAATATTTTTCTCCTGCATCGGTGATAATAGAATTGATGCTCCTGATAAGATAGAAGCAAAAACAACCACCAAAATTGATGCGTATATAAAAATGTATGAATTTTTATTTGTTTCCATAAGTTTCTTTGTTAACAGTATACATTAATTTTCCTGCGATACTTTTGCTCTTTGAAGCCTTCTTTTAATATTGGCCTTTACGACATAATGATCGATGAGAGGTGCAAACACATTCATCAGTAAAATCGCCAGCATAACCCCTTCAGGATATGCGGGATTAAGTACCCTGACGAGTATAGCCAGTATTCCGATAAGAAAACCATAAATCCATTTTCCTTTTTCTGTTTGAGCAGCTGTAACTGGGTCAGTCGCCATATACACTGCCCCGAAAGCAAATCCGCCGAGGAAGAGATGTTCATAGGCCGGCATAGCCAAATAGGCATTATCCGGAAAATAAACTGACAACAAATTGAACAAAGCGCCTGTTAGTAACCCCCCGGCAAAAACCGAGGTGATAATTTTCCAGCTTCCAACGCCGGTAAACAAAA
>CAZVTW010000391.1:0-5695 GCA_964629805.1 uncultured Bacteroidales bacterium
GACCGGTTACATACTCAATAGAGCCTAAGTAATCGCTGTGGATGTAATAAAAATCTTTGGTTGTTCCTGTTTGTTCCATAATACATACCAATCCTGGCCCACCATAAATGTAGTGAAGTTTTTTCTCATTTCCTGTAGATTCATCAACGATAACCTCATAATTATCCATAAAGTATTTTGTTTCAAGTGTATTGCCCATATTTGATAACACTGTTTTTCGGCGTTGCTGATAAGGATCATAGTCAATCGTCAATTCCGTGTAGGTATAGGGCAGGCTTTCTGTTTTTCTGATATAATTTATTTTATTAAACGGGGTGTACCCAATGGTATCAACGGGGCCGCCTAAACCGCCTGACTCCATTAAAACGCTGCTTACAGCGTGAGGACTGTTTGGAGCCTGGTACCGGTATTCCCCTATATCAGACTTACTGGCAATACATCCGTTTGTATTTCCAATACTTCCCTCGTAATCCATGTAAACCGTATCATTCACTGCTCCCACTTTTGTACCGTATGTGGTTAAACGGTTGAGCTTATCATATTCAATAAAACCTTCAATTAAGGGGTATGAATCGTGTATATGCTTCCTGTTTAGGCGGTACCTCAAATTTCCAGATGCGGTATAAAAATCATATTTACTATATTGAATGGATGTTTCCTGTTGGCTGGTGCCTGTTTTTATTGTTTCAGGATATCCATAGCTATCATATGTTTTTTTTGTGACCAGGTTGTTCCCATACTGGTATTGAGTCAATTGGCCACGCGCATTGGTGTTGTTTCCCTGCCAGATGATATTCGTATAGCCGTCATCCCTTCGGATTTGCGATAAATATCCGTGTACATTGTATACATACTTAATCCAAAAACCGGAAGGATATTTCATTCTCGACATACGGTTCTTCGAATCGTATTCGTACTCGTATTCAAAGGTTTTGGTGTCATATTTATGGATTTCTTTAACCAACCTGCTGTATTCATCGTATTCATATTCAATAGAATTTGTTGTTCCGCTTTTGTAAATTTTTTTAAGCTTTCCTTTTCCGTTTCCTGTTACATAATACTCCCATGTTGTAGTACCGTCCAGTCCAGTTTTTGTTTTAATTCGGCCCAACTGATCATAAGTCATGGTATATTCTTCACCTGAGGATTGTCTTGCATCCCGTTGCATTTTTAATTCCCCAAATGGCGTATAGTCATATACCATCAAGCCTGCATCGGGATCATTTAGTGTATCCTGCATACCATACTGGTCATATCCCATGGATACTGTATGTCCGCCAGTAACAATGGACGATGGCTGGCCATTGGCATGATAATTATACGTGATGGTACCACCATGATCTGAAGCTGACTTTATATTGCCTAAAGCATCGTATGTTTTAGATGAGCTCTGCTGCGGGCTGACACTGGTGTTGGTAACCGTAACGGTGGCTCCTGTATAAGAATAATCCATCGTAGCTGTCGGGTGTTCTATGTAATCAATACGGCCATCATCAAGATAATGATATGTTGATTTATTGGGTGTGCCGGATATATAGGGTTCCGATACCCATTCGGTTTTTCCATCTGCCTGGTATTTGGTATCTGCATAAACTATCGTACCATCAAATTTCTTTGTTTCCGTACGGAGGGATCTTCCGAGGATATCGAAATATTCCCGTGCATAACCTCCGTCATTGTGTGTGGTGGTCACAAAATACCTGCTATCATCCGGAGTGGAGAGATCATCCCAGGTGTAGGTTATCTGCGTACTTTCTCCTGTATTGGCCAAAGTGGATACCAACCTTCCGAAACCATCATAGCTATTGTTGACAATTACACCATCGCTTCCTGTTTGGGTTACTACCTTGCCCCACTTATTATTATATTTATATTCTGTCCAGTTTCCCAGGGCATCTGTTTCTTTGGTAACATAGCGGCCTTTACTATCGTATTCATAATTTATATACCTGTCGTCGTGATCTGTTGCAGATATTGTTGATTTCAACAACATTCCTTTCTTATATCCCGAGGTATAGTACAGATTACTGGTTGTTACGGCTTTTGTTTTACCCGGATCCATAATTTTTGTATCAATTGTTCCGTCATCATTATAGTCTATATCTACCTGTCTTACAAAGTTTTCTCCACCACGATTTTTGGTAGTAATTATTTCTTGGGGTTTATTGTGATACGTATTGTTATCACCTGCAATTGCATCAACATAATCATTGTAATTTATCTTCGTTGTAGAAATCAAAGTGGAACCTTCCTTGTATTCTGTTTTATGTTGTGTGAGATTGCCGTTGGGCCCATCATAGCTATAAGATTCAACAGTATTTCTGTTAGTTAATTTGTTGGTGCTTGTTTTTACCGAAGTGTAAGGAAATATACGTTTATTACCAAAACTATGGCCTGAATAGGTGAAATTGATTTCGGATAACACGTTTCCATTATGTATTTTGGTTTCAATTTTATCTATATTTTGTCCATAGTATTCGTTTGACGATATCCAATAATAGTAATTGTTATAGGTAATATTGTCTATATTAGATGCATGGTCATATGAAGTAATTTTTTCAAAGCCAATAAAACCTTTTCCTTCCCTGTGTATCCGAGCACCCTGATAACTATAGCTTACAGTGTTGATACTGCCAATGCCGTTATCGGCATTTAATTCGGAAACAACATATAATGGCCCTTGGTAATCAATAACAGAGCTATAAAATGAAGTAGCTTTTGAATAAATGGAATTGTTACTCAAAGGTTGGTATGTAATTTCCATCTTGTGGTTAAACCCATTAAGAATTTTTCGAACCAAATGTTCTTTTTGTCCATAGTTCAGGAAAAACATTTTTTCTATATTGGGAACAGGATCGCTGATATCTGGAATTTTTTTATAATTGTAAAAAATATCTTTTTTCCCATCTCCATTACTGTCCATAATGTTTACTATCCTTCTAGTGTTTTCTAAATCCAAAATCCTTCCTGTAGGAATTGTAAAAGATGTTTGTGTTTCTTCAATATGAAAATGATTATTGGAATAATAAGCGATGTTTATTTTATTATATGGGTTGGATGTGTTACTACCCTGTCCTAACAATAAAAAATCATCCTTTCCATCACCGTTAATATCACCTACAAAAAAAACATTATGTACAATGGTCCCTGTTGTACTTTTATAACCGTTAAATTCATTTAAAGTTGTTGTTAAAAAGTCATTTCCTTTTGAAGTATGCAATTTCCATACTTGATTGTTATAATATTGTGATATTATATCCGTTTTTCTATCCCCATTGTAATCACCTAAAAGGATAAATTCACTATTTGTGGGGTATGTGTCGGAACAAATTTCTTGCATTGTTGAACCTGTCAATGGAATAGTATATACTTTTAATCCACTGCCATTTAATGTAATTACATCACTTCTACCATCACCATTAAAGTCCATTATTCGATTATGTAATCCTAAATCAACATAAAATTTTTCACCCCATGAAGGGATTGTTCCGGATTTAACCTGTGTACCTGTTTCATCATAGATATACCACCACCACTCATTATTATATTTTTCATTCCTCTTCACAAGAAAATCTTGTTTTCCGTCACCCTCATAATCAATGATATATAAGTCATGATCAAATTCAACTGTAAAATCTGAGGTGGCGCTAAGGTCCGTATGGATTTCATACCTTCGTTCATTACCTCCTTTATTCTCTCTTTCTGCCCAATCGGTTTCTCCATCTCCGTCGAAATCACCCGTATAAATTGTTCCATCAAAATCTGTATAAACATATACATGGCTGTATTTTGTAAAATTCTTGCCATCTTCGTTGGCATAATAAATCTCATAGCGGTCATTGGTCACATAATCGTCTTTTATTTCATAAGTAATAAAGTCTTCACGTCCATCTCCATTAAAATCTCCAAATACAAACCTGTTAAATACCGAACTTTCATAGGTTTCATAAGGTGTAAGCTGATTGTTTGTGGAATCATATTCGAAGATTGTAGAATTTAACTTTTCACCACTGTTTCCATATTCTTCTACTTTTACCAAATGGGAATAAAAGTCGTTGGCATATTGCAAATAATATTCTTTTATTTTTTCATCTTCTGATGATACCTTAATTTTTTGCAATAACATTTTTTGGTTTACTTGTGAGCCCCCTACATAAGAAATATTTTTGTCATCCCGGGTTTCATAGAAAAACTCAACCTTATTGTATGGTGAAAGGCCTACATTTCCTGTGTAACTGATGTTTTTAGGGTAGAATATACCGTTGGTATTATCTTCAAAATATTCATATTTTATGTAATTACCATGAACGTCGGTTATCTCGCTGATATACCATAAAAGAACGTCAGACTTCCCCTGGGCTTCTATTCTTGAATTACTAGTATATCCATATTTAAGCGTTTTGCCGTCTTTTGTTTCAACCAGGAAAGAACTTGGGCCATTTCCTGAGGCCCCTTCTGCTGTAATAACTGAAAAATCAGTCATTTCTGTCATGTATTTCGAGCCATCTTCACCATAATCTTTATCGGTGCTGGTCAGTATGAGCCTGTTTCCGTCCATGGCAAACTTATCTTTGGAATCAAAGTCCACACCGTCAACTTCTCCATCGTGATATATGGTAGAGGGAACCCTTGTTATGGCTGATATTCCGGATAAATTCCAACCTACACCTAACAGGCCATTCCCAGCCTGGCTATTATATGTTAGCGACAGGGAGGGTTCCATACCGGCTGTTCCAGGTGGGGTGTGAACGGGAATGGTATAAGTTGCTGCTCCGCTTGAGGATACACCAAAACTGCCCGGGGTAGTGCCAACCGGTAAGGATGTATTGATATTTCTGTTATCTGCATCGGGTATTTCTCCACCTGTGAGATAGTCCATATCCAATACCACCGACTCGTCAATTTGTGCAGTAAACGTATTTCCACTTGCAGGTGAAATGGTTGTGCCACTTTTCAGGATGATGTAATCCCGCGCTGTGTAACTATAACTGGTTGTACCTTGAAATATGTCATCACCGTCGAATTCAAAATGCCTTGCTTCTTCTGCTACCTGGGCATGGATTGCCGGTAGGAAAAGCGTCCATAACAAGGACATGAAAAAATATATTATGTACCGTTGTTTATTCATTTGTATTGGTTTAAAGATTTTACCATCTATGATTTTACTCTTTAATGATTTTCCACTCCCAGACAGATTCACCGATAAACATGCGAAGCAGATAAATACCATCGGGGTAACTCGATAAATTCAGATTAAATGCCGGTTTTATATTTGCAGTTTGAAACAATGTTATCCCCGAGGTATTTAATAAAATTAATTTTGATCGCATTTCTGAATCATATCCTTGTATTTCTATGTAAACATATCCGTGAGTAGGATTGGGGTACAGTTTAATGCATTCAACGATTTCATTCTGTTTTTCTTTGATTGTAGAATTCGTTTTTGCAGACTTGAGGGTTTCAATAATGTACCTTTTGGTACGCCGGTTACCTGTTGCATCGTAGGTGAATTCAATTCTTGTTCCCGCAGGTGCTTCTGCATTAGGAACGACAATGGGATCAGTTGTTCCGACAGATGGTACGTCTTCTCCTGTTTCTTGGGCAGAAACAGATAGAAAAAATATGTTTGAGATGATCAATATTATATATTTTTTCATAATATGAAATTTTGAGTAAATAATTTGTAAGTAAGACT
>CAZVTW010000392.1:0-5689 GCA_964629805.1 uncultured Bacteroidales bacterium
TAGAAGGGAAAACCATCACAAAAGAAATTGAAAAGGACTTTATATTTCCCCATCTCGATTACAGTAAAAATCTACTGTGGTCATTACTATTATATACCGGGTATTTAAAGCTCATTAAAAAGACAACAAAGGATCCTGAAGACAGGGATTACACATTAGCAATCCCAAATAAGGAAGTCAAACAGGTTTACAGGCAAATAGTCAGGTATTATTTCAGTCACACCCTTGGATTCGAAGACGATAGTTTAAAAGTCATGCTCAAAGCCCTTACAAATGATAATATCCATGACTTCTCACGGCTTTTTGCAAAACTTGTATATAAACTCAGCTATCATGACATAGCCGGTGAAGATTCAGAACCTGTTTATCACGCTTTTGTGCTTGGTATACTGGTGTACCTTCAAAATGAATATCATATTTATTCAAATATTGAAAGTGGTGCAGGCAGGCCGGATATTTTGTTGATTCCGCATGATAAAAACCGGTATGGCATAATCATAGAATTTAAAAAGACAAAGAAAGAGACAGAAGACCCGGAAGACAAAGCAATACAGGATAAACTAAAAGAAGGGTTTAATCAGATACATGACAATTTTTATGCAGAAAAGATAACTGAACAGGGAATCAGTCGTTACCTGGAGATGGTCATGGTATTTTCGGGGAAGAAGGTGTTTATAGAACATGAGTTTTTGATGAAAAGTGAATAAATCAGAAAAAAAACAAACAGAGATATTTATTAAGCATCTTAAAACTCAAGATTAAACGCCTTTTTGAGCATTTGATCTGCTTTTTCTCCATATTGGTCGTGTAATTTTCGAATTTTACTTATTGTTTCAACAGGAAGAGAGGTTAACTGGATGATGACATTGTCCTCAAAATTCTGTTTTACACAATTGAGCGATACTAATAGGTTAATACAGAACTGGTCTTTTTTTCTATCCCTTCTTTTCTGCCAATTATAATTCCTTCATAACTATATGTATCTGCAAAAACGCTGTTTTCAAATGTTAATGGCAATGTATCAGATTTTAAATGTTTTTGTGTTACTTTGGTTCGAAACATCATCTCCAATTTCTAGGGTAAAGCTAACATATTTGCCATAAACAGCATTAGTTTTTACAATTTTTCCCTCGAATAATCCCTTTCGAACATTTTAACTCAACCAAGCCATCAAGTTAATATTCATCAACTTGATAGCGGTTTCGTATTAGTTTGAGTCAGATTTTCTAAACTATATGCTGAGCGGGCATAACATGACTTTTTAAAACAAAATAAACTACTTATTTGCAGTCGGTTATAGTTTTTAAAAAACGCAAGTTATGCCCAGTCGAAGTATATATGGGTTATTGTCTAATTTTTTTACAGTTGTTGTCTAAAATATTTACAGTTATAGAGATAAAGAAGTATGTTAAATAATTGAAAATCAAATATTGTCATGTTTTGGCAAAAATATTGTCCGTAATTGGGATAGTAAGAAAACACGGAGATTAAGTTATGTTTGTTTATAGTTTGAAAAGAGTGATACGAAAGCAACGCCAAAATCCGGTTATTTCATTGTTGAATATTTTCGGCATTGCCATCGGGTTAACAGCAAGCCTTATCATTTTAAGTTTTACCCTGCATGAAATGAGCTTTGATAAGCATCTCCCGGGACATAAAAAGATGTTTCGTGTATTATCAAGTCTTAACAATAAAGACATACAGGCCAGACCATTTTATTGCCTGGCGCAGGGAATGAGTCAGGAAATTTCAGACGTCTCCGGTCTGACTTCATTTATGCAAACCGGGAAGGGTGTAATGAAAATCCGGAATCGGATAATCACATCTGACCGAATAACTGCCGTTGACAGCAACTTTATTGATTTTTTTTCAATTAAAATGATGTTTGGCAACCCTGATGCTCTTAAGCATCCTTTTACTGTATGTATATCGAAATCTGCAGCTCAGAAATGGTTCCCCAATAACAACCCTATTGGCAAAGTTATTCATTTAAAATCTATTGAAACCTCGCCTTTGGAAGATATTGGCAAATATACTGTGCAGGGAATTTTTGCGGATATGCCTTACAATTCGCAGATACAATATGATTTTTTATTCTCACAAAAAGGAGCTTTTGAACAATTGTTGCAACGTGCAATGGAAAGAAAAGTCTTCGGGAATTACATCTATGTAAAGCTCAACAACATTGCGCTTAAAAATAAGGTGGAAGAGCAAATCCCGGCACTTGCAGAGAGATATCTCAAAGGAAAGCACGGACCGCCCCTTGAAGCCTGGCAATTTAAACTTCAATCTATAACAGATGTTCATTTTTCCTCAGGTATTGCAAATGAATTATGCCAGACGAGGAATAAATCCCAGATATATATCTTAGCAGGAATATCACTTTTAATTTTGATAATTGCCTGTATTAATTTTATAAATCTCTATACATCGAATGCCATTCAACGATGTAAACAAATTGGCATTCAAAAAGCTATGGGTGAATCAGTCAAAAGTTTAATAAAGAAAATATATCTTGAAACAGGTCTTATCTTTCTATCCGGACTTTTTATTGCTACCGGTTTAATCATAATGGTATTGCCATTATTTAATAAACTGTTTAACACCCAACTTGAGGAATTTATTTTTTCCTGGCATTCACTTATTCTGACAATCCTGGTGTTTATTGGCCTTGTTATTTTATCAGGAGGATATGTGACAAATGTAATTTTACGTATTAATCCGGTGCGATCACTTCAGAATCAAATTTCTGCCAAACTAAGTATAAGTGGTGCAGGAAATTATTTCCTTTGTTTTCAGTTTATTGCAGCAATTGTTTTGGTCTCTACTGTTGTTGTCTTTTTAAAACAATTTCATTATATCAATACTAAATCACCTGGCTATGACTATAATAATACGATGATCCTGGGATTACCGAATCGTTCTATATCCAAAAACGTTTTAAGAGAGGAATTTGAAAAGATTAAGGGTGTTGAAAAAGTGGCTGGTGTGATGCATCACGCGGGATACAGATACCAGGGAACAGCCGTCAATATTGGTGATTACTCTGCTGATATGCAATTTATGATGGCTGATAATGAAATTTTCGATGTCCTTGGAATTCATAATATCCGGACGTTTTCCGGGAAGCCTGTACATAAACTGAAGGAGGGTTTTGTAATAAACTCAACCATGTACAATAATCTTCGCCAGGAAATGTCAGATGATGAGATAATTGCATATGAGCCCTTTATTAAAGGAGTTATGCCTGATTTTCATTATAATTCCTTTTATCAGGGGATATCAAATTTTGCCATCAACATTAGAAATCCACAGGATCATGCCAGGTTTCTATTTCTCAAGCTTTATTCAGATAATTATTTTTCTGTATTGAGTGAAATAAAATCATTATGGAAAAAATTCTATCCGGACAATCCAATTCATTATTCGTTTCTGGATGAAGAACTTCATAACAAGTATTTGACAGATAAGCGATTAAGTCAAATCATTACCAGCTTTGCTGTACTGGCTATGATTGTCACTTGTTTTGGATTACTTGGTATGTCTTTGCTCAACCTACAGAAAAGAACAAGAGAAATAGGTATACGTAAAGTGAACGGGGCGCAACTGAAAGATGTATTATTAACCCTAAATGCCGGCTATGCCAGACAAATTATGGTGTCGTTTATCATTGCCTGTCCGGTTGCATGGTTTGCGATGAGGAACTGGCTGGATAATTTTGCATACAGGACGACGCTCAGTTGGTGGATTTTTATACTGGCCGGAATAACAGTATTCATTTTTGCACTTGCGGTTGTAAATATTGTGAGTATGTCTGCTGCAAGGCGAAAACCTGTCGAAGCGCTTCGTTATGAATAAAACAAAGCGTGTAGATTCTCGAAAAGAAATAATCGACACGAAGTTCTGAACTCAGTAAATTCGAAAGATAAAGGCGCAAGGTATCGTTTAATCCCGGAGTCCCGACATACTTGATGTCGGGATGAGGAGTTAAACGATGCCTTGTAACGCATAGATTTCGAAAATTACTGAGTTCAGAAGTTACAGAATTAAAACATTGAGATACGAATAATATCTTAATGTGGATATCCATAACACGAGATTTGAGGGACAAGGCATTTAGAAATATGATGAAAATATTTTAGCATGAGCGATACATTTTAATTCATCTCATAACAAATAAGTATTATGATTCAATTAAGTAACATTTACAGGTATTACGACAGTAAATTCCAGCGAAATTTTGTTCTAAAAGACATTGATTTGAGTATCAAAGAAGGCGAATTTTTAACCATCATGGGGCCGAGTGGAGCTGGTAAATCAACGCTCCTCAATATTATTGGTTTACTGGATGAACCAAATGAAGGAGAATATTTCCTTTTGGACGAACCTGTGCATAAACTCCGTGAAAAACGAAAAGTGGAATACCACAGAAACCTCATCGGATTTATTTTTCAGGCTTTTCACCTTATTGATGAACTGACAGTATATGAAAATATTGAAACGCCTTTGTTATATAAAGGTGTAAAATCCCGCGAACGCAAAGCGATGGTTGCTGATATGCTTGACAGGTTTAATATTGTTGCCAAACAAGATCTGTTTCCGAATCAGCTCTCCGGTGGCCAGCAACAATTGGTAGGCATAGCACGTGCCATTGTAGGTAACCCGAGAATTCTGCTTGCAGATGAACCAACAGGCAATCTTCATTCCGAACAAGGTAAAATGATTATGGAATTACTCGCCAAACTTAATCTGGATGAAAAAATGACCATTATCCAGGTTACTCATAATGAAAAGTATGCGCAATACGGTGAAAGAATTATTCGCATAGAGGATGGTTTGATCAGGAAGGAGGAATTATTGAAAGATAAGATAGAGGCTTGAATGGGAGAAGGTGAGAAATAGAGAAGATGAGTATTAGAGAAGATGAGAGATGAACAAAAAACGGCAGTAAATAGTTGTAAGAGAAAAGACTGAAGCCGGGAGGAAAAAGATATAGCATCTGTGTTCGGGATATCGGCTCCCGGATTCAATTTATGTTTATTCATATGATTTCACCATATTGATATGTGTTTTCGCTGCCAGGACAATATCTTCGACCTCTTCCTCCAGTTCAATATCCTCCTCATGAAAATGCCAGTTTACCTCAATGTCAAAATCCTGTTCTCTTTTTTCTCGGATATATTTTAGCAATTTGAATAAATTCTTAGAGCTGCTGGAATTGAAGTAGCTGATTTTTATATCTACATCAAGCTTTGTCCTGGCATCAGCAAAATAATTATCTAGCCATTCCAGTATTTGTCCGTACAATTTTTCGGGATTTTCCATGTATGACTTGCCTTCCAGTAGCAGGCGCCCCTGCTTTAAATCTGTTTCTATATACGGACTTGTTTTGTCAAAATTTTCAGGAATGTTCAGATTGGTCATATGAATTGTGTTTAATGAATATGTATTTCCGGCACGAATATAATAATTATTGCTGTATGTAAAAAAAATGAGAAAAGCAATTGATTTCGCCCTGTCACTGACAGGAAGGTTTCAACGTTGTATGATTCCGCCCTGCCACTGACAGGAAGGTTTCAACGATGTATGATTCCGCCCTGCCACTGACAGGAAGGTTTCAACGATGTATGATTTCGCCCTGTCACTGACAGGAAGGTTTCAACGGTGTATGATTTCGCCCTGTCACTGA
>CAZVTW010000393.1:0-5634 GCA_964629805.1 uncultured Bacteroidales bacterium
AATAATACTTCTTTTATCTGCCATGGCTTTTCTAACCCCAAAGCTATTGAAAATATTTCTTTTGAATTTTGCATATCCCAAAATAATCCTTTTTATATTTACCCACCTAAATCAACATAGAGCCAAAATGAAATCGTAACGAAACACTGAAATGTGCTTTGAAATTGAGAAGCACATCAAAAAATATCGCAAGTGTAGCTATTGTTAGGGTGAGATATTTTGCAGAGAGCATTCTCAATATACTTTAAACGGTTTAAATCTTAACTTTAATCGTTCCTTAATTACTGATTGTCAGTTTATTTTCAAATTTTCAAATTAAATAATTAACCAATTGAAGTATAGCAATGTGCAGTTCGGTGTTGCAGTAGATTTTCGTTTTAGAATTTTAGGTAAAACAATTATTGATAAATTCATTGCCGGCAAGGCCGGTTGAGATTTTCATTAACCTCATTTTCCAGCGCTTCTTTATGAAGTAAACAAGAAACAGTATGTAATAGAAAATAGTTTTTGTCCATATACATATATCCCTGTCTGCCGTATTTTTTCCCCCATGAATTTTTTACAATGTAATACATGGCGCTGTCAGGGGAATAAATTTTTCCGGTAATATGCATGACATGCTCTACTTTTATTTTGCGCCTGTCGAAATAGTTCTGTCTTATTTCCGGTGATATTTTTTTTGCCGGAGCTTTGGCTATACCAGTTTTATATTTTATATCTTTTTCGCTCATATTTCCATTCCAGACAACTGTATAGCCATTTTCAAGAGCATGATCGACTAAAGTTTCAAAATGTTTGCAGGGGATATTAAAATACAGGCCCAAATCCCAGTTAAAGCGGTCTTCGAGGCAAAACCATGTGTAGTAGGGATGATGTGTATATGAGGTGACTTCAATATAATCATCCGGATTGAGTCCTAGGATTTGTTTGCTAAATTCCACAGGAGAATATGCGGATGACTGGTAATTTATTTCATATGGCAAAACGCCAAGGTATTTATTGAGTGTATCATGAGCCATTTGCTTCCAGGCAGTATCCAATAGTATTTTGTCCCGGCCATTAAATTTGTTGGCAAGTTTATGCATAGCAGTATCGAGTTTAGCATGGTCATGCAAGCTATCAGTATTAATCAGTCCTGTGTAGAATTGTTCCGGTACAATACCATTTGTTTTTAAAATATCAATCACCTGGTGGGGCTGCCCACCGGGCGTGAAATAAGTGTTGCCCTGCATCCGGTAATGCATTTCCAGTTTCCTGATATAATTATGCCGCACCACAAACATTTCTGACAAGTCAAAGACAGGCTTTCCCTGCCTGATAAGTTCACTTTCAAGAAATGAAACAGTAGCAAAGCTCCAGCAAGTGCCTGAGCGAAACTGGTTTTTGACCGGGGTGGTTTGTAAAACAAGCTGTGTTGATGAATCGGAGATTAGTAAATGCTGTCCGAATAGCGAATACAAGCCAATGAATAACCAGGCGTAAAGTATTGTAAGTGTGGGTTTGAAATACAGACAATAAATTGATTTAAGAAATAATTTCATTATGTGAAATATGATTATGAGATTTTTAAAACGTTTTTCTAAAATTATACATTATCGTATGTTACCATTAAAAGGTTATTATATGAGTAATTCCTTTTGCTGGTTTCAGAACTATTTAGTAAATATTTAACTAATATAGCTAAGTAGTTACATAATAAATTGAAATTCTAAAATTTTATTTTTAACCCGATAGTAATTTAATGCTTGTTACTTCTCCTAACAATAAACAACCGACAAAATAATCAACGTAAACACACGTGCATAAGTGTAATGTAAGTTGCAACGTTAGCGGCTTTCATCTTTTTCTTTTTAACCTGCTTAAATTTGGTGGATAATAAAATTTCAATCCGCTTATAAAGTCAAAATCTTTGATATTGAATGTAAACAATTGTTGTTCTGCGATTATCACAGAAGCTGCAATTAAAGCATCTGCTAATTCTAAGTTATGAGAGAGGTGATACTTTTTTATTAATTCTAAGGCTAGTTCAACTCCTTTGCTATTCAGTTGTAAAGCTGAATAGCAACTTATAAACTCTTGAATTTCTTCAAGCTCATCTTTATTGGCAACACCTTTACAAAGTTCAAGCGCAGTAACAATAGGCATAATAATATTTTCATTACCGACTTGTTCTACTGCCGAAACTGTTTCTTCGTCCTGTCGTAGATAGTTGATGAATACATTTGTATCGCATACAATTTTACTTTTTAATGATTTCTTTGCCATAATTTTTTTCTGAACTGTTTAACATCGGTAATTTTTTTATTTGCCCATATTCCGCAAAACTTGGACGGATTTCCCAATGTTTTGGGCGGTAAAATCAACGCATTATCTTCCATGGTTGGAATAGCTTGGTAGGATTTTGACAATTCAGGTATTTCAACTGACCGAACAAAATTGAAGTTGGCAATTAATTCAGCAAACATAGTTGCAAATGCCTCATTTTCGATATTAACTTGAAGAGTTATCATATCTTAAGTTTTTTGGTTTTTTAAGGGCTTGATACGAAATAAGGTTTACAGATTAAACGAAGTTATTTTGTTCTTTGCCAAAGCGTAAAAACTCTTGCCCCGGATTTCAAATCGGGAGCGAATAGTATTGACTATTTAAAGCTTTTTGCAACATGGGCAAAGGGCAAAAGAACAAGTTCAGGGTATGTAATAAAACGATTTTTACAAATAAATCTTTTTTTATTTGCTAAAAAAGGAATTCATTATGAAAGAATGTATAAGTTATCCTATTACACACCCTAAAAATGTAAAGTTTATTTCGTTTCAAGCCCTAAGTACAAATTATTTGACTGTTTTACGTTTTACAAATGTACGACTTTCTGATTTGATGAGTAAATGATAAAACAAAAAAAGTTGTAGCCTTTGGCTACATCTTTTCAAATCTTATTGTTTCACAATTCGTTGCATTGTCAAAATATTTCCATTGTTGCGACTTTTCACAACACAAACATTTCTGACAAGTCAAATTCAGGCTTTCCCTGCCTGATAAGTTCACTTTCAAGAAATGAAACAGTAGCAAAGCTCCAGCAAGTGCCTGAGCGAAACTGGTTTTTGACCGGGGTGGTTTGTAAAACAAGCTGTGTTGATGAATCGGAGATTAGTAAATGCTGTCCGAATAATGAATTAGAATCAATTAAAAACCAGATGCAAATGATAATAAGTGATAATTTGAAATCCCGGTTTGTACTGAACATGTTGATATAATTTGAAAAATAATCAAAGGATTTATAAAACATTTATTTTGAAAAACAATGTTGGTCATTTATTTGAATAACAACATAATTAATGAGGGATGTTAGTATCTGAGCCATGTTTTCCCGGAAGGTTTGTTTTAGACATTTTTGAATTTGAAACAGAACCATATATTAATGGGAATAAATGTGCCCACTGCATACATACATCAAATCCAAAAGTATGCTTTACATTACCATTCTGTAAATGTTGAGCGAATTGTTTATTTAAAATATTCGTTTGGAAATAACCAAATGAATAACTGACTGATTCGGTACTTATTAATTCTTTGCTCTTTTCAAATGCGCCATAATTCCTGTTTTTATATTTTTTTACAGGAAGTTCAAATCTGTTATTGTTTTTTTGCCCATTACAGTTAAAGTAAATGGTCATAATTAATCCAATACCTATAAATTTTATGATTTGTGCTTGATTCGTTTTTTTTCTCATTTTAAATATTGAACTGAAGCGCTAAAAAATATGATAACTAATCATTCAGATACTCACAATACGCCCTGATTACCTCTGCTTTTGATGAATAGCGTTTATTATTATCAATATGGTTGTCAATATCCAACAACCATTCTCCTTTGCTGTTTTTTAGGATGATTGTTAATGAATTGAAAAAACTCCCGTCTTTCCAAATTTGACAGGGGCAATCTTCAACATTTGAAAGCAGGCTGTAATAATCTACTGTTTTCGCTAATACCCAATCTTCCGAAACCCTTTCTTCACATTTACTTATCCTTTCCCTTTTTTTGTATTCATATGAATCTTTGGAAGAAGAGCTGCTGGTCGATGTATTTGAACCTAAGAAATTAAAAATATCACCAATTGTAATATATTGGGTTTGATTTTTTACATAATAATTTTTTGCCCCGCTTCTTTTCAATAGTGTAACAATGTCAGAATGCCTGTCGATACCTTCAGCGAAATCCAACACAGACAATATCAGATTTTCCGAAGGATATCTAATTTTGGCATTGATATCCGCCCCGGCATCTATGAGCATTTTTGCCGCATCGTAATCAAAATGCATGGACAATAGCAGTCCGAGTGTGGGATAGTACACCCCGGGCGGAGATATGTAAGATGTTTTGTCGACATTGGCCCCGGCATTGATGAGTAGTTGGATGACATCATTGTTTTTTTTATTTATAGCCTTGTCAATTAGATAAGTTTCGCCATTCTCACAATAATTTGGATCAGCCCCCTCATTTAATAGCATTTTGACAGCATCATAAGGATTATCCAGGTTAAGGGCAAAACCAAGTACTGTTGTAGAAGATTCTCCCAGATCATTTTCAAAATTTGCGTCAGCGCCATTGTCCAGCAAAAGCCGTGCTATTTTTAGATGGTTATAGGCAATAGCTCCTGTAAGCGCTGAAGCATTAATGCCCTGAGGTGGTTTTGGAGAATAACCTTGCCCCATTATTTTTTTTACATGATCAAAATTTCCTTGTGCAGATGCTTTTGCAAGTTTTCGGTAACCTGCTGTATTCAGCATTTTTTTATTATTTGTTTGTGAATGAATAGTCCCTACACCACAAACAGCAATGACAAAAACGATTAATATGAATGAATATTTAATTATATGGCCTTTAAACATAGCGTTGGGGTTTATTTTTTTTTCATTACAATGATTCTCACATCCTAAAACATAACAAAAATAAGAATTACCTTTTTGTCCTTTTACAGGGAAATCCCTATTTTTTATAAAAATTTGCCTTTTTTTAATTTTTTTATGGCATTTTTCAAAAATATGTTAAACTAGTTAACACTTTTCTCTCAATATGATTTTTTTCGTATGAGATTCCTCCCTATGGTCGGAATGACTGAGGCTTTTTGATTTTGGGATGGCGGATGAGGAGGAAAGCGGAGCTTTCCTCCTCATCCGCCCATAAATGCAACCGCTGGCAAGGTCATTCCGACCGTAGGGAGGAATCTAACTATCTTACAGGTATCTGCCATGAGGCATAAAACTGTCTAAGTAGCGAAGAGGCTAAAATAGTATCCGGACATGACCTGGTTAAAAAATTGTTAAGGAACGAATAGACAATAACTTATAATCTTTAACTCGTTCTTTTGAATTTTAACTGCGTTAAAAAATCATTACAGAACGCTGCTATGCGCAGATTTTTTGCCTTGTTAAAATCCAAAATAACGTCGTTAAACCTTTATAGCTTATTATCTAATCGTTCCTAAGTGAGAAATGAAGAATCCCTTATTTTTGTACAAAATACAATGTATATGAAAAAAAACGTTCACATTAGAATACTGGATTGATGAGGGATGGTGTGTTGGAAGGATAAAAGAGATTCCCGGTGTTTTCAGCCAGGGCGAGGACTATGAA
>CAZVTW010000394.1:0-3173 GCA_964629805.1 uncultured Bacteroidales bacterium
ACTGTTGTAATAACAAACAGATCCGTTGTCGCTTCAGCCGGACCGGATCAAAAGATTTGCCAGGCTATTGGTTATCTTGGCGCTGAAAAAGCTGACAATGGTACAGGCCGATGGACTACAACCACTAATGGCATTATAATTGATTCAAGCAACAAATCAACTGAAGTACGCGAGATTGAACATGGAAAAAATAGGTTTCTTTGGACAGTTTCAAATGAAAGATGTACCGATGTTGACACAACAACTATTGAAAACAATCAGGTGATAGCAAACGCCGGAGGGGATAAGTTTATCTGTGAGGATTTTGTTACCTTGTCAGGAAAGAAACCCATTGACGGAGCGACGGGGATCTGGGCTCTTGAAATCGGCTCAGGAAAGATAGAAGAGCCAAATTCACCTGCTTCTCACTTTCGTGACATCGGTCAGGGAGTAAATAAACTTGTATGGACTTTGAAGAAAAACAATTGTAGCTCATCAGACCCTGTTTTCATAACAAATAAAAAAGTTGTCGCTACAACAAAAAACGACAGGACCATCTGCGCCGATACTGCTTTAATATCTGCAAGATACACAGGTAACGGCGTTGTTGGTTGGTCAATCGGGGATGGCGGAGGAAATATTCTTCAGCCACAGGAGCCTGTTTCTGAAGTCCATTCGATACCCAAAGGACTTAATATGTTTGTGTGGAGCGTTGCAAACGAGATATGCAACGATACTTCTGTTTTGATATTGAATAATAAAATGGTAAATGCTGAAACGAGTCCGGATCAATTGATATGCTCTGATTCTACAAATATTTCAGCCGTCATACCTGAAAATGGCGAAGGGGCATGGTCAACGGACGGCTTGGTCGTTATTTCCGAGCCCCAAAAAGCTGAGACGCCGGTGAATGATCTTCCGTATGGGGTGTCCAAATTTGCCTGGTCAGTTGTTGATGGTATTTGCGTTGATGTCGACACACTAAAAGTAACAAACAACCAGGTATTTGCCTATGCCGGGGAGGATACTGAGATATGCAGCGATTCGGTCTTTTTGTCTGCTGCCGAGCCAATACATGGAAAAGGCAACTGGAGCGCAGGCGGAAATGTTTATATAGCGCTTCCCGACAATAAGAATACCTTAGTACAGAATATACCTGTCGGTTCAAATCTGTTTTTCTGGCACGTCAACAAAAATAAATGTTCTGCGGTTGATACTGTCATTGTGGAAAATAATGCTGTGAAAGCCGAAACTGCTGATGATATTGAAGTATGTGTCGATTTTGCCAATATTGAAGCTATTACGCCGAACAGGGGCGTTGGACATTGGCATTCTAATAGCGCTGCTATCCTGGATAATCCTGAAGAGCCTGTATCCCTGGCGAGTAACTTATTACCCGGACAGAATCGATTTGCCTGGACAGTCAGCTTAGGAAAATGCCAGGCAACAGATACAATCGCTGTGAATCATATAGGCGTCGAATCCCTTGCCGGAGAGGACAAAAATATTTGTTCTGATTCAGTGACCTTGAATGGTGAAATTAAAGGGCCAGGTAGCGGAACATGGAAAATAGTATCAGGAGATGCTGAATTTGATGATATAAACAATCCTGTTACACGCGCCAGAAAATTGAATCCGGGAATGAATATTTTTGTTTGGGATGTTTCTAACAATCTTTGTGCTGATGTTGATACGCTTAAAATAAGCAATGGACGCTTTACCATATCAGCCGGCGATAACATAACAGTTTGTGAAAATACCGCAGTTCTGAACGCTGAATTACCCAATAATGCCACAGGAATGTGGGCAGTAGCCACAGGCAAAGGCGTCTTTGAAGAGCCGGGCAATCCGAAAACGCGAATTTTACATTTGGATAATGGTGAGAATTTACTTAAATGGACAGTAAATGCAGGATATTGTGAGGAAACGGATAATGTTATTGTACACCATAAAGGTGTTTCAGGAGTTATTAATTCGGTTTCCAGAAGCGAAAACAGGATACAATTCAGTTTTGAAGCTAGCGGCAATGTTAATAAGTGGTTCTGGAATTTTGGAGATAATTTAAATTCCTTAAAACGCTCGCCTGAACATCTTTATCAGGCTAGCGGAGCATATGAAGTTTGTTTGACAATTGTTGATACTGTAAATGGTTGCAGCAACAGAGTTTGTGAAGGTATCAACATTGGAGAAGTTTCCTGTCAGGCAGATTTTGAATGGCAAGCCAGGGAAACGGAAAATACCATAGGATTTGTGAACAGGGCGACCGGAAATGTCAGTGAATATTTTTGGCAATTTGGCGATGGCATTACATCAAGGGAAAAAGCCCCGGTACATGCTTATAAAAATCCCGGATTTTATAAAGTTTGCATGCAAACAAATAATCCGGAAACTGAATGTCAATCCGGGAAATGTGAAATTGTCAGGGTTGGAGAACCTAATTGTGATTTGCAGGCAGATTTCACTTACAGGATTGATAATGCCTCCATAACACTTGAATTATTTGATGCCACAGAAGGCAATCCTCACTTGTACAACTGGTCGTTGGGCGATGCTAAATCATCAGAGTTACAAAATCCTGTTCATAGCTATCAAGAAGCGGGCTTTTACAATATTAAACTCTCTGTGCGCGATACAATCAGGGATTGCATTGATACCTACTCAGAACAAATTAAGATAGGAGAACTTAGTTGTCATGCAGATTTTGAGCATTTTATTAATTCTGACGATAATCAAGTGACTTTTGTGAATAAGTCCGATGGCCTTATTGATAATTATTACTGGAAATTCGACGATGGTTCGTCGTCGGAGTTAAAGGACCCTGTTCATACGTTTCCGGGCGAGGGAATCTACCAAGTGCATTTGATTATTACAAACCAAACGGGCGAATGCTCCGACGAGGTAGTAAAAGAAATACAAGCAGGGGATGTTTATTGCAATGCATTTTTTGAATATTTCCCGGGTAATACTATGAATTCAGTTTATTTTGAGCATGGAAGCCTGGGTTACGCTGACAGTTATTACTGGGAATTTGGCGATGGATCAAGCTCTGATGAAGTGAATCCTTTATATGTTTATCCTTCTCCCGGAATTTACACTGTTGGCCTGACAGTCTCCTATGGAGAAGAATGTGTTGATTATTACGAGGAAAATATCATTGTGGGCGATATTGATATTGACTGTGAGGCTGATTTTAC
>CAZVTW010000394.1:3273-5618 GCA_964629805.1 uncultured Bacteroidales bacterium
TGTTTGTTGATAAATCACTGGGAGAGCCTGATGAATGGAAATGGGATTTTGATGATGGAAATGGAAGTTCCACAAAAAGTCCGATACATCAATACACCAGGAACGGTTATTATAAGGTAAAATTAGAAGTATCAAATACAGGGAATCAGTGCCAGGATGAACATATGAAACTCGTAAATATAGGGATGGGCAATGGTTTGTATGCTGATTTTATTATGCTGAATGATGAGCAACAAAAGAAAAGCGGCGGATACCCGGCAGATTTTCTAAGCTCAGCATTTGGTAAGCCTGGCCGGGCCATTTGGGATTTCGGTGACGGAACGGTTGATACCACATCACTTAATCCAACCCATGTATATAAGGAACCTGGTACGTATACTGTTTGCCTGACTGTAACTGATACCATAACAGGACAATCTGAAACGAATTGTCAGCAAATTACAGTTGGTGAAGGCCAGACTGGAATCTCGGCTATCGGAAAAGAAAATGTAAACATACATATATATCCCAATCCTTTTAATATTAAATCAAAGGTTGTTTTCTCGCTGCCAAAACAGACTTATCTTGAGTTTGGACTTTTTGATGTTGTCGGTCATAAAATCAGGGGATATTACGGAAATAATCAGCCTTCTGGTGTCTATTCATTTGATTTGATGAGAGAAAATCTTAGAAATGGGATGTATTTCCTCAGAATGCGAACAAACATGGGAACTATTACAAAACAAATAATGATTAATGATTAGATGTTTAACCGATTTTCATGTCCCGGGACAAATGTTCCGGGAACTTTTTTTTAATTCACCAGAGAAGTAAAACATTGAAAAAATACCAGATTTTTTTATTCTAAGTCTACAGCTTTACCCACAATTGTGAGTGTCATGGCATCCGCATCTATTGTCCCCTGTATGCCGATTGGAATAGTGGTATTGAAAGGAATATGTCCAATTGGTAATCCATAATAAACCGGAATACCCAGACCATAAAGACGCTCAGTAAGAACTTCCCGTAAAGTCAGGGTTTTGGCATCAGGATTTTTTGCCTGGCAATCTTTAAATATCCCAAGTGCTATTCCATTAACTTTGTTAAGAATACCTGATAATAATAACTGTGTGAGCATCCGGTCTATCCTGTAAGGTTCCTCACCTATTTCCTCCAGGAATAATATTTTTTCTTTAGACTTGATTTCATATTCTGTTCCAATCATGGAGGTTAGCAGAGATAAATTACCTCCTGTCAACTCACCTTCGGCTGTCCCACCCCTGATAATGTATGAATTGTAGGATGGGAAATCAGTGGATTTATCCTTCAGAATATCTGTATAAACAGGAATAGCTTCTTCTTCTGCACTGATAAGGATATTATAAAAACTGGCAAATGTGTAAGGAGTGAATTCTGAAATCCCTAATGGGCCATGATAGCAGATGAGTTCTGATTTATTATACAGAGCATGTAGAAGAACGGTAATATCGCTGTATCCAATTAAAGGTTTAGGATGTTTTTTAATAAAATCAAAATCAAGATACTGTAAAATACGTGCAACACCATATCCACCGCGAATACATAAAATACCTTTTACCTCATCATTTTCAAACATATGCATCAAATCTTTGGCTCTGTCACTATCATTACCTGCAAGATAACCGTTGCGTGCGAATATTTGATCTGTATGATACGGTTTAAACCCAAGCTCATCAACTATTTTTTTTGATTTTTCAAGTTGTTTTTGGGTGATAAAACTTGCCGGGGCGACCAGGCCAATGACGTCATCTTTTTGTAAGCGCTTTGGTTTAATCATTTCAGTAAACCATTCTATTGATTATAAGTGTTTTGTTGATAATTGTTATACAAGTCGTTCGATTAAAAAATCGTTTCACAATATATTAAAAATTTTTTTTCGGGTGAATTATATTCGATAAAGATTCATAATTAATTTTTAATTGTGTCCGGATATTTTTTTTTATCCTTCACCTGAGATTATCAGGATCAGAATGACCAGTTGTTAGGATAAATATTGGACAGAGTGGGTTAGAAGTCAGTAAAGCCAAAATATACCCCGATTTCCAATACATGAGTCAACTACTGAAAGTAAAATTTTTGTCAAAATCGAGCCTGCCCTCGTAAATAAAATGTCGGAGGCATTTGAAAATTTTAAGCTGGAGTTAACTGTCTGTTAATGAGGACTTGAAAATTTCAAATAACGAAGAGTTTGGCAACAAATGGACTTTTAGGAGTAGACTCATACATAAATAACTGATTTTGATATCAAACATAGGAGGAAATCAAAAAAATTAAACCTAAGTTGAGCGGTTTGAACGAAGTGAAAAAGCGCTTTACTTAGGTTTAAC
>CAZVTW010000395.1:0-3597 GCA_964629805.1 uncultured Bacteroidales bacterium
TGAAACAACAGATAATCCCAGGCTTCTGACCAACTGACTGATATCATCAACATCATCAGCCATGATACCGCTAACAAGCAGTTCAGATCCATCTTTCATGTGTTGAATATAGGCCGGCAAATCCTGCATGAGAATATTCCTGTTAATATTTGCCAGAACAATGTCATAGTTTTGTTTTGGCATATGATCAGCGTCACCCTTTAATATCGTAATATCCTTTGTATTGTTTAGTTCGATGTTTTCAGTCGCATTGTCAATGGCATTATCATCAATATCTATGGCAGTTACCTGTGCAGCGCCCAGTTTTGAAGCCAATATGGCAAGTATGCCGGTACCGCAACCCATGTCCAAAACAGTCTTATGAGCTAAATCCAGCGCAAGCATGGCTTCAATCATGAGTGAGGTGGTGGCATGATGACCGGTGCCAAATGACATTTTCGGGTTGATAATGATTTCATGCTGAACTTCGGGGCGGGGTGGATGAAACGAACTTCTGATATAGCAGGCATTCTTTACCAGCACAGGATGAAAACTTTGTTCCCATTCCTCATTCCAGTTTTTGGGGGTGATAACCTCAATGGTGTATCCGGATTTACCGGAGATGCCACGGGTTGCATAAAAATCGGAGAATTTGCTTTCATTGAAATCTTTCTCCGGGATATAAGCTGCAAGGGTGTCTTCATCCTCTTCAAAACCTTCAAAACCAGAATCAGCAAGCTCAGCAATGATGATCTCCACTTCCGCGTCACTTAAATTATCTATATTGATGATAAGTTTTATGTAATTCATTGTCAAAATTTTCTGCAAAAATAGTTACTTTTGAATAATGAAAGAATTACCAGGAGGCTTTTTATCAATATGGTAGAATAAACAGTACACTAAATAGGACGAGAAAATTTTAACAAGAATAATAATATCATCATTTTGCCATTGAAATATTTTTTATTGTTGTAATTTTGCTTTCTATATGTTGAATTTCATTACAAACACTTTAAATTATGATAAAAAAGATCATTCAATTCATACTGGTTGGTTTTTTATTTGTATCCTGTGAAAAATTACTTTTTGAGAGAGACCCTGAAAACACACCGGTTAAGAATTTTGAATCGATGTGGTCTACCATTGATAAAAAATATTCCTTTTTTGACTTTAAAGACATTGACTGGGATAACATATATACAATCTACAGGCCGCAGGTAACGAATGATATGTCTGACGAAGAGTTGTTTGATTTGTTGTTTGATATGCTCAATCAGCTTCGTGATGCACATGTTAACCTTTGGGCGCCTTTTGATGTGTCACGCTACGAAAATGTTTTTCTCGACAGCCCACCTAATTTTGACAGGGCCATTCTTGACAGGTATTACCTCAAACAGGATTACCGGCAGACAGGCACACTTATCAATAAAGCGTTTGGGAAAGTTGGGTATATCTACTATGGCAGTTTTGCCTATGGTATTTCCGAGAGTGATTTGGATTATATTCTTCATCGGTTCCAGAATCTGGAAGGATTGATTGTTGATGTCAGAAATAATGGCGGCGGTAATCCGGACAATGCTTTTCGAATGGCATCACGGTTCACAACCACCGAAAGGCATGTGTATGACACTTACCTCAAAACAGGACCCGGGCATAATGAATTTAGCGGGCCAAACCCTGTTTACATTGAACCAAATGGTGAATATAAATTTACAAAAAAAATTATTCTGCTGACAAACAGGTCAAGTTACAGTGCAACAAACTTATTCACTGCAATGATGAAAGCCCTTCCCAATGTGACTATCATGGGGGATACAACAGGTGGTGGCGGAGGAGCGCCAATTGGTTATGAACTGCCAAATGGCTGGTATTACAGGTTTTCTGCGACACAGATAACTTTACCGGATGGTTTCAAGATTGAAGATGGTATTCCTCCTGATAAAGTTGTTTATATGCGGCCGGTGGACGAAGCAAGAGGTGTAGACAGGATACTTGAGACGGCTCTTGCAGAATTTTAATCGCTTTGAAAGTAAAAAAGTATATTCCGGAATTTTTAAGCGTTGTAAACCAATTATCTTATGCTATATTTTAAATTTTTATTACTTTCTTTATTTGTTATCCTTTCTTCCTTAACTTATTCAAAACAAATATATGTATCAACAAATGGTGATGATAATAATACCGGAGGGTTGAATGCTCCTTTCCTTACTATACAAAAAGCTGTGGATGTAGCTCAGGCTGGGGATAGTGTTATTATCAGGGGAGGATTATACAGGATAAAAAAAGCCCTGAAAATAAGCTGCCGGGGAAACTCATCACAATGGATCACCATTAAGTCTTTCCCTGGAGAAATAGCAACCATTGATGCAAAAACATTCACGGAAGTTAAGCCATCAGGAGAGCCACCGTCCCGGTTCAGGCTTGGAGCTGTGCAGATAGAAAATTCATCATACCTCAGGTTTGAGAATATCACAGTGATAAATTCCACCTGTGCCGGAATTATGATCAAAGGTCCGGGTACAAGCAACATCCAAATTTATCACTGCCATGTTGACCGTACTTATAGTTCCGGCATTGGTGTCTGGTATGCCGACAGTGTTGAGGTGAAACATTGTGAAATTACCCGGGCCAATGATAAATCGATGAAAGCGCCGAAACAGCCGGAGCGCAGGGAAACACCACATGAAGCTCTGACCCTGGCCGGCGCTGTGAATTTTGATATCGCATACAACCACATCCACCTGTGCTATAAAGAAGGCATTGACTGCAAAGAGGTGAGTAAGCACGGGATTATCCATCACAATCACATTCATGACCTTGAAAGACAGGGACTATATGTTGACTCATGGTTTGGTGAACTGGCTGATGTTGAACTTTTTGAAAACATTGTCTATGAATGTGAATGGGGATTTGCAATAAGCGCTGAAGGGAAAAAATCAAATATGAAACAAGTGTACTTTCATCATAATATCCTTTTCAACAACCGTGGTTCCGGTATTTTATTCGGTGTATGGGGGCATGATGAAGAGAGGAAAGACATTTACATTTACAATAACACGATTTACAACAATGGCACCTACGGACACTGGGCCGGACTTACCGGTGGTATTGATATACGCTCGGACAATCTAAAAGATGTCTATATTTTTAATAATATCGCTTTTGGCAACAGAAATTTTGATATTGCCAGCTTTCAAAATCCTGAGGATGGATATAAATCCTTTAAAAAACAAAATATTATTATTCACAATAATCTTATTGGCGGGATAAAGCCACAGACTCAGGAAGAGGGAGCGTTTTTTAAACCGGTATATGCACTGCCGCATAATTATTCAGTTATTGCAGACCCCTTGTTCACAGATGCGGACAATCATAATTTCTCTTTATCAAAAAACTCCCCGGCAAAAGATACGGGTATCACGAAATACCGGGAAGATGCATCAAAATATACCGGGGCTGTTAAACCAGTCAGGGACACAAGATGACTCATATGCTCTGATTTCTTTCACTGTGTTGCCACTCCGGGGCAATTTCCGGTCTTCGGGCTTTCCGTCTTCCTTCTTCCGCCTCCGGTCTTCGGTCTCCCGTCTTCCAACTTCCGTCTTCGGTCTTCGGTCT
>CAZVTW010000395.1:3697-5604 GCA_964629805.1 uncultured Bacteroidales bacterium
CTTCCGTCTCCGGTCTTCGGTCTTCGGTCTTCGGTCTCAAATAATCATTCCCTGTCCTCTTTCTCCTTTTCTCTCTCCCTTTCTCTTTCAATATATCTGAACTTTGAGGAGCTTTCAATGGCTTTGATGGCTATATCTTTCACATTTTTCTCTGCTTCATTTGTCTTACCTGACAGTTCTTTGACATAATTTTCCTGTTCTTTGATTTTAGCCTTTAATGATTCAATGGTTTGATCTTTCAGTTTCAAATCACCTTCTATTTGTTTCTTATAAAGCTCTTTTTCATAATTGTGCTGTGTCTCTAACTTTTCTTTCAAATCTTTCTCTGCCTGTTTAACAGCCTTGTCCAGTTTTTCGGGGAATGCTGCTGACTCTTTTCTGAGTTCTTCAAATTCCTGTTCTGCCTGTGACACATTTTCTTCACGTTCAGCAATTTCTTTTTCAAATGCCGCCCGTCTTTCCTCAAGTTCCTTTTCCCGGGCTGCCTTCTTCTCTTCATACTGATCATTATCCTTTTTCCTGGCCAGTTTCAGGTTATATGTGTATTCGTCTTCTTCTCGCTGACGTTCTTTTTTAACACGTTCTTTCTCTTCTTTCACTTCTGCTTCAAACTTCGTCTTTTCTTCCTTCCAGGCCTCGCGTTTGTCATTCATCTCTTTTTCAAAAGCTTCTTTTTCAGCTTGCATTTTTTCTTCCTGCACTGTTTTTTTCTCATCCATTTCTTTTTCAAAGGCTTCCTTTTTTTCTTTTTGCGCCAGGAGCATGGCTGCCAAAGAATCTGCCTCTGCTGTCAAATCATACATGTCTTTAAGCTTCTGCTCTTCTGTTTCTATGGCCTGTTTGAATTCTTCCAGCTTTTTAAATTCTCCTGTCAGGCTATCTTCCAGCTTGTCCAGTGAACCTGACAAAGACATTTTAAGGTTGGATATGTTGTTTACAATGTCCTCATAAGAACGGGAATATGCTTTTTTGACTACTTCCTGTTTTTGTTTTTCTTCCTGTAGTTTTTTCGGTTCATCTGATTTTTGCTTCTTTACTTTTTCAAGCAATTCATTATAAGCCTGCAATATTTCATTCTTCGTATTTTTACTGCTGATTTGTTTTTCCATGATGTGTATTTTTTAATTTTTTTCAAAAATAACCAAATAATATGAAACGTCCATGTTAAAATAATTATTAACATACCGACTTTGGGTCAAGTATCCTCGAAATCGACGATTTCGGGACACGAAGATGATTAAAAAATTAACTGAAAGTTAATTAATTCGTTTACCCCGTTAAATAACTAAATGCGAGATAATTATTTCACGGGGTTTACCCTGTGAAATAACTCTTCCGATTATAAAATATTTCACAGGGTGAAATTCGTTTACCCCGTGAAATAACTTTAACGATTAAAACAATTTCACGGGGTGTAATTCGCGGTTAAAAAATTTTGTGGTCAAAATTTAAACAGATGAAAATAGTACAAACTCGGAAAAAAATCATCTTCGCGCCTCAAAAAAGCATTTAAAATGGCCCCTGACAATCCGCGAGCTTATCTGATGAAAGCTGAAGACCTTTTCCATACACCGAAGATGTTTGGTGGCAGCATCCCAAAAGCATCAGAGATGTTCAAAAAAACCGTTGAAAAATACGACGTATTTGAACCTGAAAACGAATTAGCGCCAAACCGGGAAAAAAACATGCGTTTTAGATGATTAAAAAATGCGAGTTGGCAATGAAATAAACTACAGGTTCTTAGCTTTTAAAAAGCTGATATTGACGCCCACAAGGGTATATATAGATGCAAAAGCATCATAATAGGTCGTATAATAACCACCCTGTAGATACAGGCCGATGTTTTCAGTAATTTTAATATCCAGCCCAAGCCCTGGGTAGAGTCCGAAACTCAGGGCTTCTTCTTC
>CAZVTW010000396.1:0-5543 GCA_964629805.1 uncultured Bacteroidales bacterium
TTTTAGTCTCAATATCAATGTCAGGCTGGTGAAAGCGATTAAACAATACCATACCTGAAATACCCGTCTCAGATAGTTTTTGTATATGAAGGGCCAGACTGGAAAAATAGGAGCTTATTTTAACAGATACAGGAATATTCACTTTTTGTAGCGCACTGCTGACGATTTCAAAATAAGCATCTTCATTTTCAAGTGATGTCCGGGTATAGTCCGAGGGCAGGATGAAAATGTTCAGCTCCAGGGCATCAGCGCCGGCTTTTTCAATTTTTTCAGCAAAATATGGCCATTCATGAGGGGTGTTGCAATTAATACTGGCAATGACCGGAATAGAAACTGCTTTTTTTGAATCTTCTATGAGTTTAATGTATTTACTGATATTGTCCTGTTTGATATGCTCATCAAGATAATCCATCTTTTCACTGTCCGTGGTATCTTTTGAAGATTCTGCCAGTAGTTTTTCATACTCCAGGGTTATTTCTTCTTCAAAAATGGATTTAAGAACCACGGCTGCTGCCCCGTTTTTTTCAAGCTCCCTGATTTTTGCGGCAGAATCAGTAAGTCCGGAACTACCGATAATAATGGGATTTTTCAGTTCTAATCCAAGATATTTTGTTGAAAGATCTGTCATGGTCTGGAAATTATTTTATGTTTGTTATTATTTACGATTAATTTTTTAGCATTTTTTTAAGTTGGCAGGTCTAAAGATGCTGCCAGATAAAAAAATCATCTTTTTACGCTTTTTTTTAAGTTGGCAGGTCTAAAGTCTCTGCCAGGTAAAAAAAACTTTACGCTGGCAGGTCTAAAGACGCTGCCAGGTAAAAAAACTTAGATTCTTTTACTCAACGACATTCTGTCACTTTTTACTACATTCAGACAAAAAATCCGTTTCAAATTTTTTCTCAACAAAATCACAGCCATGTCGAAATAATTTTGCCCGGTTTTTTTCTTGTTGAGTGACTGTCAATGAAAATCTATCCGGATTATTCTCCGCATCAATACATTGAACAAATTCCGCAAAAACCTCATGATAGTCCGAATATCTTTTTATTCCGAGTTTTTCATGCAAGGCGTTTAAAAACCATATTGAATCCTGTTCAGGCGAATACCTTGTCCTGAATCCTGCCTCAAATTGTTGCAGAACCTTGTTAGTATTGGTAAATGATCCGCCAACCTCAGCAGGAAATGAAGCCGGGATAATCAAATCCGCCATTTGTGCTGTTTCAGTCATAAAATAATCCTGTACGACAACAAATCCGGCTTTTTTCATCATGCTGCTGATAAATTCTTCATCATTCGAGCAACCTGCCGGGTCTTCCCCAAAGATAAACAAATTGTGATAGTTTCCTGATTTCAGAAACTCATAGAAATTACCATCATAATTACCGGGAATCATATCAATCCCCCACAGTTGTTTCAATGTATCCTTAAATTCTACAGCAGGATTTTCAACACCTGATGGCCATAAACCGGGCAAACAGCCTGTGTCAAACAATCCCTGTGAATTGTTTTTTTCTTTCAGAAGAAGGATGCCGCTTCCTGTTTTGCCTTTCTTACCAGTTATCAATGCCAGGTTAACAAGCTCTTTTGCAGCAGACGGCGACAGGTAGTATTCATTCGAAACAAACACACTTTCATGCACTGAATTATACTGATCAGCAATAGCTTCAAGCTCTTTCCGGCTGATACCTGACAGCTTCACCAATTCTTCGTAATTTGACGACAGGAGATCAGTCCTGTAATGTTCAAAATCCTGGCAATGGTCTTTGATAAATAATTCGTTGTGCTTATTATTGGCCAGTAAATAATGGTTCATGGCCCTGATAAAATGCCAGGCAGATTGTACTTGTCCGGCAGAATCAAATTTGTGCGAATAGGCCAATTCACCGGAGAGGCTGAGATGATGCATTTTTAAACCGCTCTTTTGTCTCTGGTTTTGAAACATATATCCAATCACAGGATTCTCATCTGTCAGGTTAACACCAAGTAAAAAAGCCTGTTTTACATCCGAAATGGTATTCAAATCAATATTATGATTTGTAGACGGATAATATTTATTTTGAGCATCCAGATAATGAAAACTGCCAATATTGTTTGTTCCGGCTCCTGCCCGTGCCAGTTTCTGCACCAGGTATTGCTCTTCGTTTGTGAGTCTGGCGCCGGCAAAGAATACATTCTCACCGGGTTTGACAGAACGAATTTTCTCAGTAATGATTTCAACAGCTTCTTCAAAGCTTATTTCCTTCAGTTCGCCTTCTTTTCTCAGTAGTGGCTTCCTGATGCGGGTGCTGTCGTTGTAAACATGGTAGCCAAATTTATCTTTTCTTCCGATATTCCCGTCTTGGTTTACAAGTCCCCGGATTCCGGTGACTTGCATCACATAGCCATTTTTATGATTTAAAGCAATGCCTGCACCCGTAGAATCAAAATGTGAGATTGTGGCGAAAGAATCCAGCTTTACAGGCCCTGGCTTAAAAGGGACATTTTCAGTAATCGCGCCCGTCGGACAGGTTGAAATACACAGGCCGCAGGTATCACAAGTGGTATCAACCAGTGAATTACCCATTGCAGGAGCCACAATGGTATCAAATCCCCTGTCAATTAATCCAAGCGCATTGGCGCCGGCAATTTCATTGCAAATTCTGACACATCTGGCACACAGGATACATTTGTTATTGTCTATTTCAATGTACGGATGGGAAAAATCGCCCTCATGTTCACTGAATTCTCCATGAAACTTATTTTGTTCAGCTTCATATTCGGTGGAATGTCTTTTCAGGTCACAGGTGAAATATTCTGTACAGCCGCATTCAAGACAGCGCTGTGCTTCATGCTGTGCCACCTGTTCAGTGGCATATCCTAATTCTACTTCTTTGAAATTTTTTCTGGCAGAAGCTTCCAGCACAGGCATCTCTTCCCTTTCCTGTTTTATGTATCTTTGTTCGTAATCTGCGGGAACCTGTTCCCTGAAATTCTCTTTTTTACTTAAAAACTCTTTTTTTGCAGGTTTTATTTCCAGGCCTAAGAGATATTGATGACAACTTTGTGCAGCAATTCCGGCCTGTGCAATGGCTTCAATCAGGGTGGCAGGGCCTGTTACACCATCTCCTGCCGCAAAAACAGACTCAATGCCGGTTTGAAGTGTTTTTTTGTCAGCTTCAATGTCTCCCCAACGGTTAATTTCCAACTGCCCGTTTTTTGCATGTGCATTTATATCGTCAACGAATTCAACCTTCGTCTTTTGACCAATAGCTGCAAAAATATAATCAAGCTCAATGTCAAAATCTGATCCTTCAATGGGAATCGGCCTTCTTCGTCCGGATTTATCCGGTTCGCCAAGTTTCATCTTCAGACAGGTGACTGATTTAACAACGCCATTTTCGTCCTTGTTTATCTTTTTCGGATTGGTCAGGAACAGGTATTCAATACCTTCCACTTTAGACTCATGAATCTCAATCGGGTTAGCAGGCATTTCTTTTTCCGTTCGCCTGTAAATAACATACACTTTTTCAGCGCCACATCGCATAGCAGTCCGGCAACAGTCCATAGCAGTGTTTCCGCCGCCAACAACAGCTGCTTTTTTACCGGTCAAATCCATTTTCCGACCGGTCATTTCCATGTTTCTTAAAAAATCAATACCTGAAAGGACGTTATCAGCATCATCGCCTTCACAACCGATATTTGTACCTGTCTGGGAACCTATGGTCAGAACAACAGCATCATACTTGTCTTGTAATTCTTTATAACTGACATTTTCCCCAAATTTTTTATTATAATGAATATTGACCCCAAGTTCGGTGACTGTTGAAATTTCTGCATCTAACAAATCATTTGGAAGACGGTACTCCGGGATACCATATCTGAGCATACCGCCTGCATGCGGATTTGCTTCAAAAATATCAACATCATGTCCCCGAAGTCCTAAAAACCAGGCTGTGGACAAACCACCCGGGCCTGCGCCAATAATAGCGACCTTTTTTCCTGTTGATGAAGCTATTTTCGGAATAAAATGTTGTTCTGAAGAAAGGTCCGAATCAGCGGTAAATCGTTTGAGATAATCAATACCAACAGCAGCGCCTTCATTAAGTAAATTCCTGCGGCATGCAAGCTCGCATGGTCTGACACACACACGTCCACAGATAGCGGGTAAAGGATTCACTTCTTTTATCAGGGCAGTTGCTTCTGAATACATCCCCTTATCAATGAGTGAAATGTATCCCTGAACATCCACACCGGCCGGACAGGTTTGCTTACAAGGCGCTGTACAATCAGCGTAATGATTACTGACCAGCAAATCCAGCGCCATTTTTCTTGCTTTGCGTATCCGGTCATTTGATGTCTGAACGACCATGCCGTCCCGTACGCTTGTTGAACAGGATGACTGAAGATTTTTCATCCCGTCTATTTCAACAACACAAACAAAACATGAGGAGTACGGTTCTAATCTTTCATCATGGCACAATGTCGGAACGTCGATATTGTTTCTTTTGCAGACATTCAGGATTGTTTCCCCTTTTTCTGCCACATATGATTTATTGTCTATTGTGATTTGCATATTTTGTTGATTCGCTATATTTTATCAGAATAATGAAATTGATGAGAACAATAGTTGCTGAGCATTAGGTTGAAATTGTAATGGCATCAAAATTACATTTAGTGTAACAGACACCACATTTTATGCATTTTTCCTGGTCAATCACATGGACTTCTTTACGGTTGCCGGAAATAGCGTCAGTCGGGCAGTTTTTCGCACACACCGTACATCCTGTACAGGTTTCCGGGTTTACTTCGTAAATAAGAAGTTGCCCGCATTTCAAAGCCGGACATTTATGCTCTTTGATATGAGCATCATATTCATCCCTGAAATATTTTATTGTGGTGAGTACAGGATTTGGGGCTGTCTGACCCAGTCCGCAAAGAGATGTGTCTTTAATTTGGTATGCCAGTTCCTCAAGTTTTTCAATATCCCCTTCTTCACCTTTGCCTTCGGTTATTCTGGTGAGTATTTCAAGCATCCGTTTTGTTCCTATACGGCAAAAAGTACACTTCCCGCATGACTCTTTTTGTGTGAAATCAAGAAAAAACTTTGCCATATCAACCATACATGTGGTTTCATCCATCACCACCATGCCGCCTGACCCCATAATGGCGCCTGTGGCATTCACTGAGTCATAATCAACGATTGTATCTGCCAGTTCAGCAGGAATACAACCACCTGAAGGCCCTCCAAGCTGAACGGCCTTGAATTTTTTACCGCCGGTTATGCCGCCGCCGAGTTTGAAAATGACATCCCTGATGGTCATTCCCATTGGGACTTCAACCAAACCGCCGTTGTTTATCTTTCCTGTCAGTGCAAACACTTTTGTGCCTTTGCTCTTTTCTGTGCCAAAGGAAGCGTATTTTTGTGGTCCGTGCCGGACAATCCAGGCAACATTGGCATACGTTTCAACATTATTGATGTTTGTCGGCTTATCCCATAACCCTGCTTCTGCCGGAAATGGTGGCCGTTTCCGGGGCATTCCCCTTTTTCCTTCCACAGATGCCAG
>CAZVTW010000397.1:0-5542 GCA_964629805.1 uncultured Bacteroidales bacterium
GGGTTTTTAATCCAACGAAGAGATCGGACTTTATGGACAGACACTAATTAAAAAACCGATTTTAGATTGATATGCATTGCTCAGGCGAATTCGAACATGTCGAATTTTGTATAATTTCTGGTATGTGTTAGCCCGTTTTAATTTTTGAGTATAGATGATAGGCACAATCAGGACCAATAATTTTTTTTGCTGCCTGTAATGGCATATTTATTTTCTTTCGTAAAATTAAATTGCGATACTTATATCGTATCCTGACTGATTCATGGGTGTTTTTTTCTGAAATATTCATCTGTATTTATTAAAATGCAATTTTTTTGGTAGACACAGTATCTTCATTCATCAATCTTACAATATATATCCCGTTAAATTGTGGATTAAAATTTACTGATTTTTGATTGTTGTTAAGTTCCTGAGCTAAAATCAGTCGTCCGTTTATTTCAAAAATATGCAAATAAACCGGATAACACGACGAAATAACCTGAATTTCATAATTTGAACGGAAACAGGTTAATTCTTTTTCCTGGTTTAGTTCTAAACTTGTCGTTGGCGCTTCCCATGAAATGTTTGTATAGACCTTCCAGGTTGATATATTCGTACTGTCTTCTGAAATGATTATCATCTCAACAACATCTGAAAAATCAAAGAAATCATTTTTGTCCTGATTTATATCATCATCATTGAAATACATGGAAGCTCCTTCCGATAATTCAATTTGCGGCTGAAGGGAAGTAACATCAATAAAGTCGTTGAATTCGACATAAATATACTTTGCTGATGTATCAATTTGTATTTCAGGATTATGGTATTCGAAACCAAAAGAAACAATATCAGCTTTATTATTAAGCCTGGAGTGTTCAACAATCACGGTCCACTGCTCAAAAGATGTACTGTCAGCATTGTAAACATTGTATAAAACCGGTTCGTTAAAATTATTATCAGTTTTTCCTGAGAATTGCCGGACAGAATCAACAAATGCTCTGGATTGCTGTGAAAAAAGATAAAAATCAGCAGTTACCGCATCTAAAGGTGTATCTTTTGCAACTTTGATTTTAATGACATTATTCACATGATCGATTTCTGTCGATGATATCTGGTTATCTAACCTAAAACTAATAAAATCAGTTGGTTGCAGTGTGTAATAAGCCTCATCCATTGTATAATGCCGGGGGCCTAATGCTGTCAATCTAAAATATTTTTTTATTGTATCCTTTTGAAAAACTTCTTTCAGAATATCCGCATCCATTTTATCGCCCCATTCTTTTATTGCTTCCGGTGAATTTTCAGCATACAGACATGTCTTATGGCTAACATCTCCCAAAATAGCGCCATATTCCTGAAGCGCCCTGGCAATGATTTTTCCCGTTTCAGATAATGAAGAATTATCAATATCGTAGTCAGGATCAAGTTGTATCCTTGCACCCAGTGGTAAACCTCCCGGAATGACTGAGTCACGGGGTGGCAGATATGCATTACCGGCCGGAGAGACGAAAAAATCGACCCGGCAGTGTGGATAAGCAAAAATAAGTGCATGGTCAATTTTACCTGCCTGTATTTCTTCTACCCTGATAAGTCCGGCGCACAGAGGAAAACCTCCGGGCCGTATACCTAATTGTCTGGTAACTGCATTATCTTCAGGAGAAACAGCTACAAGGCCTGTCCCTGACAAATCGGAAATGCTGCCATTACTGACAATCCACTGGTTTTCCAGTTTTACAGCATCCTGAATGCCCCACTCAATATTTTTCTTTTTATCTATGATTGATAAATAGTTTGTTCCCTGATCACTAATGTTCAAGGAAATATTATCCGGAATTGGCACTTTTTGCTCAGAGATGCTATTCCAGGATGTTTTTTCTCCAAAATTGATGACATTATATCTGGGTGTTTCCTTGCTGTCAACATAATATACAGGAACAGAATTATGAATATAGTTAATATGCAGTCCTTCATTGGCGGCAGAAGCCAGATTCCTAATCAGACTCACTGAATTCGAATCGGTTTTTGTGTCAGGAGAGATTTTAGTGTTCCAGGGACTGTTATCCGAAAAAGGTCTCCACACTGTGGTTGTGCTCACAATATTGGAGTAACCTGATATACCGTGCTTTACTTGTGACCTGATACGATAATAATAAGTCGTATTTTTATTCAGATTATTAATATGTAAAAATGTATCTTTGACTGACACAGGAAAAATACTATCAACAGGTATTGTAAAAGATGAATCAAGTGCCAGGTCAAAAATATATTCAGCGCTGTCTGTTTCTGATTCCCAAACAGCAGTGAAACTATGTACCCTGATGTTTACTGCTTCATGCGCCTTCGGCGGGTACAGTGAAGTGATAGTTGAATCATTGGACGGTCCTGAAAACAACCGTAAAGGAATCAATATTATTAAAAGAACAAAGGTATATCGAAACTGTTCTGTCATATCCGCTAAATTACAAGAAATCTTTTTAATCAAAAAATATTGTTGTATGCTATTGATATGATGCAATTATGAACTGAATAGTTGCGTGGAATTCATGTAAATTGTTCATTGTGATTCAAAAAAATCATTTAAGTTTGTATATGTATTTTTTTCAATCCTGAATCCACAATAAAACTACTACTATGAATAAAACAGCCATTCGCTTCCTGACAGCTGTAATACTTGTTGCTTCAAGTTGTCAGCCTCAGAAAGATAAGCAGGAATCCAATGAAACCCTGAAACCCAACATTCTGATGATTGTTGTTGATGATTTAGGCTACAACGATTTACATTGCTATGGAGGGAGTATCCAGGAAACACCAAACGTTGACAGGCTAGCTGCCGGAGGAATACAGTTTACCAATGCTTATGCTTCCTGTCCTGTGTGCTCACCAACGAGAGCAAGTCTTCTGACAGGAAAAAATCCCGTGGCAGTAAACATTACCGACTGGATTCCCGGTCACCAGGAAGAAAAAATAAAGCCCTGGCACAAATTCATCGTCCCAACATTTAACTGGCATCTGCCACTGGAAGAGATCACCATAGCTGAAAAACTGAAAGAAGAAGGTTATGCAACTGCATCAATCGGGAAATGGCATTTGGGGGGCGAAGGCTATTTACCACCAGAACAGGGTTTTGATCTGAATATTGCCGGAAACCACAAAGGAATGCCTCCTACTTATTATTACCCCTATAAGGCCGATTCGGCAGAAATAGCAAAGAAACCCTGGCTCGAATTTGAAATTACACCCCTTGAACTCACCGGCGACAGCCTGTACCTTACCGACAGACTGACCAATGAGGCCATTGAATATATTCAAAATCAAAAGGATACTTCTTTTTTCCTTTATTTGCCTTATTATACTGTTCATACGCCCCTGGAAGGTCGTGAAGACTTGGTAAAAAAATATACTCATAAAGTGGAACAAAGCAATGACAGTATTATTCGATATCCACATTTCCTGGCAATGGTGGAATGTATGGACGAAAATGTTGGACGAATTATCAACTCGCTGGAGAACCTTAACATCAGGGATAATACACTCATTATTTTTGTTTCTGACAATGGTGGTCTGTTAATACGCGGCAGTAAAGAAAAAAATGAATATAACCGGATTTGGGCATCATGGAATGTACCACTACGCGCCGGTAAAGGCACCTTGTACGAAGGCGGCCTGCGAGTACCGGCAATTATGAACTGGCCTGGTAAAATAGAACCCGGCAGGGTATCTGATGAATTGATTATCAGTACTGATTTGTTTCCCACAATTCTGGATATCCTTGATATTGAAACACAACATCCGGTTGAAGGAGTCAGTCTTCTGCCACATCTTTTCAATGGTGAACAAATAGACCGGGAAACATTTTACTGGCATTATCCGCACTACCACAAAACAACACCAGGTTCAGTGATTCGTGACGGGCATTTTAAACTGATAAAATACTATGAAGATGAAAGCATTGAACTGTATAACCTGAAAAAAGATATTGGTGAGGAGCATAATCTTGCCGGTGAAATGCCTGAAAAAGCCGATGAATTGCTGGAAAAACTTAACACCTGGCTTAAACAGGAAAACGCAAAAATGCCCACGCCCAATCCGGACTATGAAGGAAAAAAGTAGTTTATTTTGATGTTGAAAATATCAGAAAATCAAAACGACTGTGAATGGGTTGAATAAAACCAAATCAAATCTATGTCATTTTGACACTAAACATTTACAAAAAATGCCATATTGTCCTATCTACCATCACTCTTAATGCCATTATATCCAATTCCAGTACAGCAAAAAAAATGGTAAACTTATTGATCACCGAAAATTGGTTTTAAAAATCAATAAAACGAACAGATATGAACTTAAATAATTTTACCATAAAGTCACAGGAAGCCATAAACAGCGCTTTTCAAACAGCGCAGGAAAATAATCAGCAGGCTATTGAAAACGGACACCTGATGAAAGGAATTATGACATCAGCAGGTGATGTGGTGTCCTATTTATTTAACAAACTGAGTGTTAATACGGCAAATTTTGAATCAGTGCTGGATAAAATCATTCAGTCGTATCCAAAAGTGAGTGGAGGCGAAGCCTATTTATCGAAAGAAGCAAACCGTGCATTGCAGAGTGCCATCAAACATTCGAAAGAATATGGTGACCAGTTTGTATCTATTGAGCATATTATTTTAGGCATCCTTGACGCCGGGGACAGTGTTTCTCAAATGATGAAGGACAATGGTCTGTCCGTAAAAGACCTGAAAGAAGCTATCAATGAACTTCGCAAAGGCTCTAAAGTTAACAGTCAGACAGCAGAAGATACTTTTGATGCCCTCAACCGTTATGCCATCAACCTGAATGAGAGTGCACGTACAGGCAAACTTGATCCTGTCATTGGCAGAGATGATGAGATACGTCGTATACTGCAGATTTTATCGCGCAGGACAAAAAACAATCCTATTCTTATTGGCGAAGCCGGTGTTGGCAAAACAGCTATCGCTGAAGGACTTGCACATCGGATTATACGTGGTGATGTACCTGAAAACCTGAAAAGCAAACAAATATTTTCGCTCGATATGGGCGCTCTCATTGCCGGCGCTAAATATAAGGGCGAGTTTGAGGAACGTCTCAAATCAGTTGTCAAAGAGGTTATATCATCAGATGGTGAAATTGTCATGTTTATTGATGAGATTCACACCCTTGTTGGCGCCGGAAAATCCGAAGGCGCAATGGATGCCGCCAATATACTCAAGCCGGCTCTTGCTCGTGGTGAGTTGCGGGCAATTGGCGCTACAACACTGAATGAATATCAAAAATATTTTGAAAAAGACAAGGCACTGGAACGCCGTTTTCAACCGGTTATGGTTGATCAGCCAGATGTTGCATCAGCAGTCTCCATCCTGCGCGGGCTTAAGGAACGGTATGAAACACACCATAAAGTCAGAATACTGGATGAAGCCATCATTGCTGCTGTTGAACTATCAAACAGGTATATAACAGATAGATTTCTGCCTGACAAAGCCATTGACCTGATTGATGAATCAGCTTCCAAACTCAGACTGGAGATGAATTCTGTACCTGTTCA
>CAZVTW010000398.1:0-5534 GCA_964629805.1 uncultured Bacteroidales bacterium
AATTATTTCTCATTTAGATATTTAACGGGGTAAACGAATTAATTAACTTTCAGTTAATTTTTTAATCATCTTCGTGCCTGCCTGTGGCAGACAGGTGTCCCGAAATCTTCGATTTCGAGGATACCCGACCAAAGGTCGGTATATTGAAAACCTTAATCATGGATGTTTCATATGGTTATTTTATAGAGCTCGCTTATTAATAACGCAGGAAAATAATTATTCCCGTGCCTGCCTGTGGCAGACAGGTATGTCCCGAAATTTTCAATTTCAGGTATGCCCGACCAAAGGTCCTTATCTTACGATCAAATCAGTCATTGACTGTTTCATCATATAATTCGGTGTTTTTTAAAAGGACAAAAAGTGGCTAATAATTTTACGAATCTTAGTTTCCGATTTTTTTATCAAATCAAAATTTCAAATTATTAATTATTTGTATTCGTTAAAATTTTGAGATTTCTTTCCCGGGTTACACGGGAGAGAAATGAAAATGCATTGGCGAATTTTCTCAGAGCTGGTTGGTGGAGAAATCACCACCCAGCCCGTATAGACCTAAATAGATGTCATTGTAACCTCGAGTAACCCGGAAGAAGATTCTGTATATAATTTAACAATGAATGTATGAGTCTACTCCTAAAAGTCCATTTGTCGCCAAACTCTTCGTTATTGAGAATTTTTCAATCCTCATCCGCCAGCTGGCGGACTCCGGTTAAAAAATTTAAAATGCCCCCGACATTTTATTTACGAGGGCAGGCTCGATTTTGACGAAAATCTTACTTTTAGGAGTGGGCTCATGTATCGAATGACCTAAATAGTTACAGATAATTAAACAAGCTTCAAAAATGTCTTACCGGCTGTCATCAACTTCTTCTTTCTTAGTTTCTACCTCTTTTTTGGCTTTGCCTCCTTTCTTGTAATCAGTGCTCAACACCTGGAATTCCGTTCTACGGTTGAGCTGGTTGCAAACTTCCTGTTGCTCTTCTGATTCAAGATTTTTGATAAATTCTTCGGTCAGGACATCACCTTCATTTAAAAATTCGTATTGCTCAGCAAGTTTAGGTGAAATTGTTTTGGGTCGCTTTTCACCGTAGCCCTTAGCCTGAAGCCTTGTGGAATCCACATTTTTAGAGATAAGATAATCCATAACTGATTGTGCCCTTGCCTGTGAGAGCTTATCATTATATTCATCAGAAGCGCGGTAGTCAGTGTGTGCCCGTAATTCAATGGTAATCGGGTTGTCGTTGAGTGTTTCTACGAGCCTATCCAGCGCTACCTGTGATTCAACCCTGAGTTCGGCGCTGTTGAGGTCGTATTCGATGTTTGGAAGCTCAATCGGTTTATCAATGGGGTCCATGAAAATCATCATTTTCAATGTCTTGTCTTCCTCCAGCCCTTTTGTTGTTTCCCTTCCTTTGCCTTTCAGGTAATTCTCTTTTTCGGCCACCACCATATAATCGGTTTTTGGGTCCAAATCAAATTTGAACGTTCCGTCTTCTCCTGTTTCAGCATCAAAGGCTTTACCGTCACTTGCAAGCATTCGTATTTTAACCTCCTGTAAAGGCTCACCGCTCTGTGCGCCTTCGACTTTGCCTTCAAGAGCAAATTCAAGGGGCGGAAGCTCAAATGACCAGATGTCATCCTCTCCATCACCACCTTTGCGGGTAGTTGAAAAATATCCTCTTTCTTCTCCTTTCCAGAAAACAATTCCAAAATCATCATCAGGAGAATTTATTGGCACTTTCATATTCTCAACAGTCCACCTGCCTTCATCATCTTTTACAGCTTTGAAAATATCAAGGCCTCCAATTGTAACATGACCATCAGAGGCAAAGTACAAAGTACCATCAGCATGAAGAAATGGGAAACGTTCATTACCCTGTGTATTAATTTCCGGGCCCAGATTTTGAGGTTCGCCCCATCGGCCTCGAGCATTTCTTTTTATCATCCAGAGATCATAACCACCATAGGTTCCTTCCATTGAACTGGTAAAAATGAGGGTGTTTTCGTCAACAGAAATGGCTGGGTCTGCAACTGTCAGGCTACTGTCTTCAACAATTTTCACTTCTCCCGGTTCGCTCCATTCTGCTCCCTGTTTCTCTGAAAAATATATCCGGCAACCGGCGGCAGCGTTTTTTACATATCTGCAACTGGTAAAATACATTGTTTTTCCGCCATTCGTTATAGAAGGACTGGTTTCGCTGAACATCGTATTCACTTTTCCCGGTACAGGTACAGGTGTGCTCCAGTCCCCCTTATTATCCATTTTTACCACAAATATATCAGACCAGGCCTGGCCGGTAATGCTGTTTGTTTTTGTCCCTGTGGCTCCTTCCCGCATGGAAGCAAATACAATCTCTTTTTCTTCAAGAAAAGCAGGGGTAAAATCATTTGCCCGGGAATTAAAATCATCCATTGGTTTAACGATATGTCTTGTAGGCGTGTTCATCCACTCCTGTATAAGTTCGCATGCCATTAACCCTCTTTGTCCCCTGGGATCATCCGGAACAAGCTTTTGATATTCCTGGTATTGTTCAACTGCTTCCTCATAATCTTCGTTCATTTTCAAAGCATCGGCATAATACAAAACAGCAACCGGATCTTTATATTTCCGCCTGATAGCAGAACGATAATAGCGCTCCATCTGACGGGGTTCATTAAGTTTCCTGTAGCATTCTGCTATTTTAAAGGCGATTTCTCCCTTTTGTGTCCTGTTACGGGTTTTGCTGTATTTTTTTTGATATCGCTCGGCGGCTTCAAAATATTCACCGCTTTCAAATGCTTTATCTGCTTTATATGTGTTTTTTCTTCTCTGTGTATATCCCGAAGTTGAGGATATTAATATAATGGTAATACAAAAAATTAGAATTGATCGCATTTTGTCTGTAAGAATTTTCAGGTTTTTAATGATTAGAATGTAGCAAAAACGTAAAATTAAATAAAAACGTATTTACACCTAAAAAAAATGCATTTTTTTCAAAAACAATAAAAAGACATTGTATGCCGGTAAAGCACAAAACAAAACGCACGGACTATTTAAAGACCGTGCGCCTGAACAGAGAGTGTTTTTATCAGTGATAAAGGAATTATCTTGCAAAAAGAAGTTCGCGGTATTTTGGTAATGGCCACATATCATCGTCAACGATAAGCTCTAACTTGTCAATGTGTTTGCGTATGTCATCCAAAAAGGGCCTGACTGATTTTGAATATTCGAATGCTTTCTCTTCCATATCTTCAATTTTGTTGGCTACTTTTCGCGCTTCGATCATCTGATGGACTTTTTGCTTAATTTTAGTTACATGAAAAGATATATCCCGAATCAACTCAAGCCTTTCAGCAGCAAGTTCAGTGTATTCTTCATCCGGAAATACTTCTTTGAGTCGCTGGACATTTTCAAGGAGTTTATTTTGATATTGTACGACCACAGGTATGATGTGATTCATTGCCAGGTCACCGAGAACGCGGGCTTCAATTTGAATTTTTTTGGTGAAATTTTCAAACTGAACTTCTGTACGACCTTGTATCTCATTTTTTGAAAGAACGTTTTGACGTGAAAACAACTCAATCGATTCTTTCGACAGGTATGCCTTCAACGCTTCAGGAACTTCTTTGATATTTGTTAATCCGCGTTTTTCAGCTTCATCTATCCACTCCTGTCCGTAGTTATTTCCTTCAAAGCGGATTTTTTTGGAAGATTTAATCAAATTACGAAGAACCTGGAAAATAGCCTCATCTTTTTTGATTCCTTTAGAGATGATATCATCAACTTCTTTTTTAAAAGTTACTAACTGGTCTGCCATTGCTGTGTTAAGCGCAATCATTGCCTCAGCACAATTAGCGGATGACCCGACAGCCCTGAATTCAAACCTGTTACCTGTAAAGGCAAAAGGAGAAGTACGGTTCCTGTCTGTGTTATCAAGGAGAATTTCTGGTATTTTTCCGATATTCAGTTTTAGTTCAATTTTTTCATCCGGTGTCATTTTATTCTTTCCTACTTTTTTCTCTATCTGGTCTAACATTTTTGAAACCTGAGCTCCGAGGAAAACAGAGAAAATTGAAGGAGGCGCTTCATTCGCACCAAGACGATGTGAATTACCTGCCGAAATAATGCATGCCCTCATCAAATCTGCATTATCATGAACAGCTTTGAGCGTATTGACAATAAAAGTCAAAAACTGAAGATTTGATTTCGGATTTTTACCTGGTGAGAAAAGGTTGACACCAGTGTTAGTTGACAAAGACCAGTTGTTATGCTTGCCTGATCCATTGATGTTTGCGAAAGGCTTTTCATGTAACAGCACTCTGAAATTGTGTTTCATGGCTGTTCTTTCCATTAAATTCATAATGAGTAGGTTGTGATCAACAGCCAGGTTTGTTTCTTCGTAAATTGGTGCTATCTCATATTGATTAGGCGCGACCTCATTATGACGGGTTTTGACCGGGATGCCAAGTTTATATGCTTCTATTTCTATGTCATGCATAAAAGCAGATACTCTTTCAGGTATGGAGCTGAAATAATGGTCATCAAGTTGTTGGTCTTTGGCTGAAGCATGACCCATCAATGTTCTTTTTGAAAGAACCAGGTCTGGACGAGCCTGGTATAGAGCATCATCAACAAGAAAATATTCCTGTTCCCAGCCCAGGTTTGAATTTACCTTAGATACATTTTTATCAAAATAATGGCATACCTCCACTGCTGCTTTGTCAACAGCTGTTAGTGAACGCAGCAGGGGTGTTTTATAGTCAAGGGCTTCGCCGGTGTAAGAGATAAAGATAGTAGGAATGTGAAGTGTTCTCCCGATAACAAAGGCAGGTGAAGAAGCATCCCAGGCAGTATAACCCCTGGCTTCAAAAGTGTTTCGAAGACCTCCGCTTGGGAAACTTGATGCATCCGGCTCCTGCTGAGCAAGGAGTGCACCTGAAAAATTCTCAACAACACCTCCCTGATCACCATGAACGATAAATGCATCATGTTTTTCAGCAGTAGCATCTGTTAAAGGATGAAACCAGTGCGTATAGTGCGTAACGCCAAGTTCAACTGCCCAGGCTTTCATCCCTGTTGCAACCTGGTCCGCTATACGGCGGTCAACCGGAGTACCCTGTTCAATGGAGTCTTTAACACTTTTATAAGCTTCTTTCGAAAGGTATTTTTGCATTTTTGGTTCATCAAAAACATAAATACCAAAATAATCTGAAACTTTTTCCGGGGGGTAATCAACTTTTTGTGGTTTTCTTACATAAAGCTCCTGTAGAGCCTGAAATCGAATTGTTGCCATAAATATGTTTTTTTTCTTTACAAGTAATAATAAGTTTTGTAAAATTTCAGCAAAGCTACATTTTTTTGTTATATCCCCATAATTTATTTTGGGTTTCATTCATATAAAAAGAAAATTTAATGAAAAACGAACAATTCAATTCAAGGGTAGATAAATATTTATATCATTATTCCTGAATCTTTTATAGATGAGTCAACTCATAGAAGTTCTTTTATTGCCAAACTCTTCGTTTTTTTATCTCTATGTAATAGAGATGAATTCTCA
>CAZVTW010000399.1:0-5533 GCA_964629805.1 uncultured Bacteroidales bacterium
ATTCATACAATTAGTTCAAGTTCTTCTGACGGCCAAATTTTAATAATTATGAATGAGGATACAAATAATGATGTCATCATACAACATGATGATACAAACGGTAATATCAAATTAAGAACCGGCGATGGCACCCAATGCAGACTGGTCGCTGGTATGTATAATACCATCACCCTGATGTACGACGATGACAATAGTCAATGGGTCGAACTCTCCCGCGCTTCTTCAGACGGTGCCAAGTAGTAATAAAATATATAATTATCTCCCGGCAGCGCTTCTTTTTGCCCTGCCGGCAATTTTTAATATTTTATTCAACTGTTTAAACATAAAAAAATTCATAAATATGAATATACAATTAAAATATAATATATTATTCGCCTTGTTTTTAATACCTGTTTTTGCATTAGGACAGAAAATTAATAACAATGGCGTTGAAATTGTCGTTGGAGAAAATACCGAGCTTGTTGCTACCACTATAGATAATAACAATTCAGGTGAAATTTCTGTTGAAGGAACATTAACTTCACAAAATATTTTTTATAATTACTCTGGCGCAACTGTTACTCTCGACGGCGGTGTATTAAATATTCAGGACTGGGATAATAATGTTGTTGATGGCCTCACCACAACAGCCAATGGCGGAACTGTTAATTTTGTCAGTGGCGGCTTATTTAATAACAATTATATTTTCGGTTCCATTGCCACTCACTTTCCTGATGTTAATGTAGATAATTCAGATGGTACCCTTTTAATGGGAAATGATGCCATCATTGATAATCTCAATTTTATTGATGGAGATTTTTCTCTGAATGACTATGATTTAACCATCACGGGGAGTATTACCAACTATGGTGAAAATAACCACATTGTTACCAATGGAGTGGGGAAACTTATCCTGCCTGTCGGCACAACACCTGTTGAGTTCCCTGTTGGAACGGAAAATGGCGTTTACACACCGACAAACTTGCAATCAGGTGCAACAGATAACTACGGCCTCAGCGTGTATGATAATGTGTATGACAATGGCGAGCCAACCGGGGGTACGCAGATTGACGAAAATGTTGTCAACCTGACCTGGAACCTGACCTACGAAGGGGCAACCAGTGCAACACCAGTTGACCTGACCGTGCAATGGGACGGTGATGATGAAGCTTCCCTATTTGACAGGTCATCTTGTGGAATAGGGTATTACAACACAGACCAGTGGGAGCCAAAACAGATTGCCGGGCAGGCACAGGGAGCAGACCCCTACACCAGGACTTTGGAAGATATTGATTATTTCGGCGCTTTTGCCGTTGGCGATGTCACCTCAGGACTGGCTATTATACCAACCGCAACATGGACAGGAGACATGAACTATGTGTGGCTTAACGAAGCAAACTGGATGGGCGGTAATTTACCTGCTTACTCAGAAAGTGAACCGGAGGACGGAGATGCCATTATTCCGGATGTATCGCCCAATCCTTTCCCGCTTATCCAGGAAAGCGACGGTCTTGTTGAGGTTAATAACCTGACGATAGAAGAAAACGCCATGTTGTCTGTTAATCCCGAGGCAGCCCTGACAGTCCACGGCGCCCTGACCAATGCCGGCACACTTGAATTGCTGTCTCCGGAGGCTTCTGACCCGAACGGACTTTCCGGTTCGCTTATCACAAAAGGAAGCATAACAAACACAGGCTCAATGAAGGCATACAGGTTTTTGCAAAGAAATGTACATTTGATTTCCAAACCGATTTCCGAATCTATGAGCGCTTCTGAATTCGACGGTACCATAAAACAATATGACAACAGTCAGAATTATTTTGCCACAACCCTCTCAACATTAGACCTGGATCCGCTTGACGGTTATCAAAACAACGCCGGTGAGGATTATACCGCTGAATTTAACGGTACTTTCCATACCGGTGATTTTTCAAGGGATTTTTATTCTGAATACCAATGGGACAAAATATTGGTAGCTAACCCTTATCCTTCAGCCTTGAATTGGAATGATATTTACAATGATGTTTCTTATTCAAATCTGACTGAATGGATAGTCCTGGTAAAACTGGATGGCTCTTATGGATATTATTCAGCAGAAACAGGTGAAATCATTGGTGGCATCAATTCTGATGGCAATATTCCTGCCATGCAAGCCTTTTTTGTATATGGCAATAGCACAGGAAATGCCTCAATCTCATATATCAATGATGACCACAGGACCCATACAACATCAGCAAATAATGAATTTTACAAAAACAGCCCAAAAACTACTCCTTCAATTGATTATTGCCGTTTGATGGCAAAAGGTGCAGGAACAAAAAATTCAGAAATGCTTGTTGTGTTTCATCCTGATGCAGGTCCGAACCGTGATATGCATGATGCGCCCAAATATTTTGAAAGCGACAACAGGGGACAATTGTATACCACTTCTGCTGATAATGTAGATTTGGCTATCAATTCAATAGGAACTTTTGATGAAAAAAGGATTGTGCCTTTGAATTTTCTTGCCACACAACCTGGGCAGTATACCATTACAGGCAAGGATATTTCATTACGTAGCGGGTATGAAGCCTATTTAGAAGATGTGATGACAAAAGAAATCACAAATCTGAATAACAGTACATATGATTTCCAGTCGCGCCCGGGTGACCGGATAGACAGGTTCATGCTCCATTTCAGCCAGTCAAACCAAACCACCGGCATCAGGAATGCAGCTTCGGACAAAGGGCTGGTTGATATATATGCCATGCAAAAAACAGTGTATGTGAAAACAAACACAGCTCAACCTTTCCGTGTGATGGTGTTTGACATGCTGGGACAAAAACTCATTGATAAAAACATCAATGAAACAGGTATCAGCACAATCAGCCTGGATAAATATGCAAACGGAACGTATGTTGTTAAGACCTTGAATAAAAATCAATCAATAACAAAATCCGTATTTATTAATTACTAATAAGATGGTATTGATTGATAAATTTACAATAAAAAAGACGTATAAAAAGGGAGTGCGGTTAGCCGCTCTCTCTTTTTCATTAAACTTTTGGGTGTGTGTATGAGCTCTTATAAATTGAAACAAAATATATATATCATCTTCGGCAGTAAAAAACGTAGCGCCTGTTTGAGAAAAAGTATTGTATTCATGCTCCTTTTCTTCATCCAGGTCATGAGCCTGTATTCACAGTTCCCGGCATTTCAAATTCAATTCCACCTGAATTATGAAACCCGGAAATCCGGCTACTGGAACGACCCGTCTGTCTGGAAACCTGAAGGTATTCCTGGCAAAGGAGATAATGTATTGATCCGCTCCAACCATGTTGTTACAATACCGGGAAATTATAAGGTGGTATGCAACAACATAACAATAGATAACAGCACCCCGATTTTATCAAACTGTGGTATCATCACCCAGTCTTCCGGCACTTCCGGGCCTGTTATTCATGTACAGGGCAATTTCACTGATATCAGTAAAAACAATACATTACTGAATTTTTCAAATGCTGATTCCCTGATTATAGAAGGAGACCTGTTGTTTTCCGGCTATAATCTCAGCCTCTTCAGGGGCGCTAACATAACCATCGTGAAGGGGACAATGGACACAAAAGGGATCAATGTTGAAATGCAGACCTGCATCGCTGATACCATTATTATTGGCGAAGGGAACATCACTGTGAATGAGGACCTGGTTGCCACATTAATCACATTCAACAGCGAACAGGTGAATCCCCTCATTGTCAGAGGCAATGTAAATGCTGATAAAATTGACAATACCAGGGGCAAGCCAATAACAATCAACGGAAATGTTCATGTCACCGGCGATTTTAACGGCGGCAATACAACATACATAGACGGGGAGGGATATGTTGGAGGAAAAGCGAGTGGTGGCATCATTGTAAGTGTGGAGCCTTATATGTTAAAAAAAACTCATTGGTATATTTGTCAAAAAATGATAATTTATGATGCCTGGGGAAGACAAGTGGCCGTGAAATATCATAATACCATTCATTATGCTCGTGTGTTTCAGTCTTTGGGGCTTAAAAATGGATATTATATTATCTTCGCACGAAATAATGAAAAAACACTGAAAAAAAAGGTGATTTTTTATTAAATTTTTTTTGTCTTTATGTGTAATATATGTAATTTAGTATGATTTTAAAATTAAAGAATAATACATTAAATCTTAAAAATAATACATTATGAAAAAAACATTTTTTTTAAAAGTAGCAATATTGATGTGTGCCATGGTTTTTACAGCAATGAACATGGCATACAGCGCTGCATATACGGCAGTCCAGGACGGTGCCTGGAATGAGGCCGCTACCTGGGACGTTGCCGGAATGCCTGGCGCTGGCGATGATGTAACAATCAATGATTTGGATATCACGATTCCTGCCGGCTATTCAGCGGAATGTGCAAATTTATTCATTGGGGGAACAACAGTCCCCGGTCCTCCTCTTTTTCCAACAACCAGCTTAACAGCAGATGCCGGGGCAACAGCTCTCAATGTTTCAGGCACATTTGAAGTTACAGTAACTGGTGATAACATCCCTGTATCAGTCGATTTATCTGAAGCAGCAAATGTTGCAATTGGTGACTTGGTATTACCAGGAGCATTATCTGCTACCATATTTACATTTGGAGAGGATAATACCATAAGTGGTTCATTAACACAAAATGGATGGACAATTGAAGGAGTCCATCTTACATTAAATGGTAATAATTCTTTTGATGGAAACCTTACACTTTCAGGAAATTTATCAGCTTCCGGCAATACAATCACATTTGGTGCCACTTCAGATGGAAATATTACAGGCAACGTTACAGCTGGCGGAATTGATAACAGCTCAGGAGGTGATTTGGATATTGGGGGAGGTGTGACAATTTCTTCCATGCTTGATGGCGGCGGCAATACCACCGTTGGCGGTTCTGTAACATGCAGCTCAGGCAACCAGCAAATTGGTGGTTTTACTGTTACCGGTGCACTAAAAAAAGAAAATTCAGCGGATGAACTTGAATTTACCGGGGATGTAACAGTTGGCGAACTTGTTCTCTCAGGCAATGATATTAACAATCTCTTAGCACTTACTGGTGGAAACGCCAATACCCTCGCACTGACAAACGATAACTATTCTGTTGAGTTTGTTAATGTTGAGAACGGACCTTCAATAAGTGCACCTGTTGAACCGGTGAATGGTACAGGGGCACATTTTGACGAAAACAACTGGAACATTTACACACCTCCGCCAGTACCGCTTTCAACAGCAGGTATAATCATTGCTTTTGCCCTGATTGGTGGGTTTACGCTTTACAGGCTGAGAAGAAATAAAGCATGGGTTGCATAGAGAATCTATATTTAATTTATTAGAAAAAAATAAAAAACCTGCCCGATATATTTCCGGCAGGTTTTTTTTGTTGGCCTGGCATGTTGTTAACATAGGGTTAAATTACCCATAGCATGCGTTTGTAAGGTTTGCTAATTGATAAAATGAGCAATCTCACTCAAACGTATTCACATGCAAAATTCTATTCCCGATTTTAAAATGACTCCCTCTCT
>CAZVTW010000400.1:0-5492 GCA_964629805.1 uncultured Bacteroidales bacterium
CATGCATTAGCGAAAAACGGAATATACTATGGTGATGAGAAAAAATATTCGATTAGCGAAAATGTGTAAGTATATTTTATGCCACTAACAAATTTTGACAAAAGCACTTTTAATAGTCTTGCAGGTCAGTTTACCGAACAACAATTCCGGGTTTTCGGTTCGAATATCTTCGCACAATTTTACTATTCGTATTTTAATGCCTCAACAGGATTCATCTTTGCTGTCTTGTATGATTGAAAGCTTACAGTCAGTAAGGCAATGGAAAGAACAACCAATCCTGAGAGTCCGAAAATCCACCAACTGATTTCGGTTTTATAAGCAAAATTTTCAAGCCATTGTTTCATGGCAATCCATGTTAAAGGAAAAGCGATAAAAAATGCAAAAATCATCCATTTAAGAAAATCACCATTGAGTTTAACAAGTACTTTGATGATACTTGCTCCGTTCACTTTGCGTATGCCTATTTCCTTTATCCGGCTAATCAACAATAGACCAACCAATCCTGCCAGGCCTGTTACAGCTATTAAGATGACCAAACCGGCGAAACCAATGAAAAATTTTTTCATCATTATCCATTGGTTATATTGAGCATTGTAGCTATCATCCAGCCAGAAAAAATCGAAAGGATTTCCAGAGTGTATCTTGTTCCAGAGTCCTTTTATATCATTCATCAGGTTTCCCGGAGATTTGGAGGTCGTTTTTATAGAATAATAGCCTGTTACATCTGGTGCGAAGTGAAATGCAAGAGGATAAATTTCATTGACGGGTGATTCATGAAAAAAATCTTCCACAACACCAATGATTGTTTTCTCCTGGTTACCATGTGTCCATAATACGCTTTTCCCGATAGCATCTACCGGTTTGGTAAATCCCAGTTCCCTTGACAATTTCCGGTTTATGATCAATGATTTTGAATGTCGCTTCCTGTTATCAGTAAAATTTTTTCCGGCAATAAATTTATTTTTATAAACATTAAAATAATCTGCCCCTATGAAATTCATGGCTGTTGTTATTTCAGTAACTCCCGCATCAGTCGCGAATTGTATATTTTGCCCGGAACTGACAATTTTTCCGGGAATATAAACTGAACCTGAAACAGCTTCAATATCTGATAACTTCATTAATTCATGCCTGAATACATGGCGTAGATGATGTATGTTTTGCCCCTTATCGCATAACCTGGGCGATCTGATGATCAGTACTTTTTCTTTATCAAACCCGAGTTCTTTGTTGTATAAGTAATTAAGTTGTTTTATTGCCAGCAGAGAAAAGCAAATAATAAAAATGGCTGCTACAAACTGAACTGAAGTCAGAAACCTGATCGATAAGTTTTTTGTCCCTGCTTTTGTTAAACGTGAAAAAGGTAGTTCTTTAGATCGGAATATTTTCAGACTCATCAACAAACCTGAAAAGACAGAAAGTATGATATAAATCAAAAACATGGCAAACCATATCAAAGCAATCTGCACAAAGGACAACGCAATATGAATATTGAAATAATTATAAATCATGTTTTCAAAGAAAAAATAAAATGCCGAGGCAAAAATTAACGACAAGGTACTGATGAACAAGGATTCAATAATGAATTCTTTTGAAAACATCCGGAATTTTGCTCCCAAAACTTTTTTAATCCCTGTTCGTGTCTGATTCCCTGCAAGTTTAACCAATGACAAATTAAAATAATTGATCCATGCCACTGCAATGACTATGATACCAATAAATATCAGCAATAATATGCTGACCGGTGCTGAACTTGCTTTGTAATTGTCTGTTCCCCCGTTCAGATGAATTGATGAAACAGGGACAGGGGTGTATCTTACCTGCTTACAACGAATACCTGAGGCAATTTCTTGAGCTTCAACATAAGTATGTAATTGGTTTACAATATTATCAGGATTTACATGCTTGTTAATTTTTATGTATGTCCTGAAATTAGCCCATTTCCAGGGATTTTCTTCAGAATATTTCGGGAATTTCAATGCATTTTGCATTGGGAGTAACATGTTAACATTCAGATGTGTATTTAAAGGCAAATCCTCAAAAACAGTTGTGACATAATAGTGTTTTTTTCCTGTATAGCGGTCAATTACCTCTACCTTTTTGTTGAGAGCGTTTACGCTTCCAAATAATTTCAGGGACATTGATTTGGAAATAGCAACTCCATCAGGATTTCTTAGTGCTCTCCCTGGATTACCATGACAGATTTTAAAAGAGAAAATTGAAAAAAATGACGAATCAGCATAATACAGATTACTTTCATTAAAAGAATCATCATTAGTCCGGATAATTGCATCACCAAACACCGGGTGCAGTCTCACGACATTTTCCACACCGGAAATTTTTGTCCTCAGAATATCATATTCCTTTAGAGAGGTGGTTATTCCGCCGTCTTCATCATTCAGTTCATTTCGTATAACACTGCGTTCTACGCGGTAAATCCGGTCTGCGTTCTTATGAAAAGTATCAAAACTAAACTCAAAAAGTACATACTGAAAAATAAAAATGCCTGCAATCATGCTTAATGCCAGACTGAAAACACTCAAAAGCAGCAATTCCTTGTTTTTAAACAACCTTCGTACTATCTGTTTTAGTATCATCATTTATTTCATTTAGAATTTGAGTTGTGATAAAAATTCATCTCAACTGCATTACAATCAACTTACCAAATACATTAAACTTCTAATTGTCAAATCTATTCGTATTCAGAATTATTTATCATTGTTAAAATATTTTACATAGTTTGTGTCATTTTTTGACATTAAATTGATTAATTCCGCATATCACTACATGAAAAACATAAAATCTCGTCAAAATTAAAAAACAGAGAATCATTGAGAGAGAAAGAGCTCTGTGACTTCTCCGTGTGTCTCTGTGTAATAATTTTGATTTTAATGAATAAGTTGACCTAAATAGTGTCGCCTAAAACTTTGTGTTGAGGATTTGGTCACTCATACCTGAGTGACTCGACAGGATTTTTTATTGCTGCCCTGTATGACTGAAAACTCACTGTCAACAAAGCAATTCCCAAAACGATCATACCTGCCAGCCCAAATATCCACCAGCTCATTTCGGCTTTGTAGGCAAAATTCTCAAGCCATTTGTTCATAGCGAGATAAGCCAGCGGGATGGCTATAAGAAATGAAATAATAATCCATTTTATTAAGTCAACATTTAGCATCGCAAGAATTTCTCCGGTTTGTGCGCCATTTACTTTTCGAACTCCAATTTCCTTTGTACGTCTCTGTATTGATAAAAGCGTTAATCCAAGAAGTCCCATTGAACAGATAAAGAGAGCAATAACAGAAAATATTGAGAGTAACCGGGACTGAAGAAGTTCCGGTTTATAAACTTTTCTGAACATTGAACTCACATATTCATAATGAAAAGGATACCCGGGGAACATATTGTTCCATACTTTTTTCAAATCAGCTAATCCTTCTGCCTGCATTCCTGCACGAAAAGAAATAAGGTAATTTCTTAACCAAAGTGCATCTCGTTTAAACAAGACGAGAGGTTCAATTTCTTTTTTCAGACTGGAAAAATGAAAGTTTTTCACAACACCAATAATTCTTCCTTCCGGGATTTTTATTGCATCGGAATTCCAGATAAGTTGAAATTTTTTATCAATGATTTCATCCGGACTTGTGTGCTGCAGATATTTTACCGCAGCCTCATTGACAATATACTCTCCTGAACCTTCATTATCTACGTTTTTCTTAGTGAAATTACCACCACTCAGAAATTCCAGCTCAAATATACTTGCAAATGAATAATCACAGGGGAGTATTCGAATCCTGTTTTCACTGTTTAATGTCTCATCCGCCATATAACCTTCCATTTCAAACCTGAAAGCATCATTAATTTCTCCCCCGGGAGGCTCCAAAGCAGCAGAAACTGACTCAATTGAATGATGTTTTAGTAATTCCTCTTTAAATAGTTCAAATTTTTTCTGCACATTTGAATGCACTTCTTCAAGACAGATTAGCGTATCTGATGTTCCCCCGATACTCTTTTTCAATGCAAATTGGGTTTGTTGATGAATCATGAAAACGGCAACTATCAATATAATTGAAATGGCATATTGTAATACGATAAGGCCTTTGTTTATTCCTTTTTTATCCTGATTCAGGCGAAATCTGTTGCCAGGTAGCCGGCCAATAAATTGTATCCTGTGTTTGAATGTATGGGCGATACCGGTAAAAACACTCACCAGGCTGAAAATAAATACTATTACGAATATTAAAAGAATATTCCCGGAAAACAGGTTTAATCCAACATATTTTCGAATAATAAAATGAGTCGACATAGCAAATATGGCAGTCAAAACCAGGGTAAATAGTATTAAAATAATATTTTCAGTGATAAAATAGTTCAGTTTTGTAAAACAGGAAGAACCTGATACCCTGCTAACAAAGTGAAATTTGTTTGTAAACTCTGTCATACCAATATTCAGGTTCGCATAGTTGGTTAGTGAGATGAGCAATAAAATAAGTATTGTTATGCACAATGTGTATATAATGAGCATGTTACTGTTTGCTTCGATTTCCCTCAGTTTATCAGAATGTAAATGAATATCTGTGAGTTTTTGTAGATGAGCCTGAATGGATATTTCCTCTGAGGTTCCCTCATGTCGGGAAATATAAAAATCTTTAAAACCTGCCTCTATTTTACCGGGATTTGCACCTTCTGATAATAACAAATATGTCCAGGCCCAGCCCTGGAAATTCTCTTCAAGTGCAGAGGCGATCAAATCAGGATGGAAATGACTACTCCCGGGAAAATCTTTCATAACGCCTTTAACGGTGTAGTCATAATCCCTTCCATAGTATTGGCCTGGCGGAATAGTGAGTATTTGCCCCACCGGATTTGTATTTCCAAAAACCTTTTTAGCAAAACTTTCAGTAATCACCATTGAGCCGGGTTCATGTAAAACAGTATTTTTATTTCCAATAACCAGTTCTGCATCAAAAACCTGGAAAAAAGTACTGTCGCATTCAAAAGCCTGGTTAATATCAACGTATCTATCATCGTATTTAAGTATATTTCCCCTGATAGGTAATAATCTCGTATAGTTGATAATCTCGGGATATTGATTTTTCAATTCAGGTATATAACTCACATTATGTGTTCTTGCGAAGTGCCTGCCATTAAAAAATTGCGAATTTGTTACTGTAAACCGGTAAATCCTGTCTGCTTTTTTATGATACCTGTCAAAAGATAATTCAAAATTCATGTATAGCACAATGACTAAAATACTGCTCAGGGCCAGACTCAAACCAACAATTTTAATAAAATGCAGGAAAGGCCGATTCAGTAAATTTCTGAAAGCAAACATAACATAAATTTTCATATAATATATCCTCCAAAATTCATTCTGTTTGTAATAGAAATATGATTTACAATCAATGAATATACCAAACAACTTAAGTTGTTAATTTACAGAAAAAAAAGAAATTAATCCCAAGGAAAAACGTAAAAAAAATTGACATTGT
>CAZVTW010000401.1:0-5454 GCA_964629805.1 uncultured Bacteroidales bacterium
ATAATTAATAACCAGGATTATTAGGAAGCAATTCAGGTGCTAACTGAATTTCAACCTCAGGAACAGGATATAATTCATGCTTATTCTCAACAAAATCAGCGCCAAAAGCCTGCATCACCTCTGCCGCCCTTTCCTGCCTGACGAGGTCAAAGAACCTGTGATGCTCGAGGTTTAATTCAATCCGCCTCTCATGCCATATATCTTTGAGCAATTGTTGCCCTGATGATGTAATATCAGGTAAAATCGAATCATCTCCCTCTCTTGCCCTTTCTCTAATCATGTTGACAGCCATCCTGGCCTCATCTTCTTTATTGAGATAATAAGCAGCCTCAGCAAAAAAGAGAATCAAATCAGCATACCTGAACAATTTTGCGTTCACTCCCGCATTATACTGGTCTGGCATAGTTTTAAGCATCAGTTTTTTCCTGTAATACCCTGTTGGTGTGTCTTCAAGCCAAACCGGACGAGGACCTTCCTCCTTTTTGCCTCCAATTTCGATTGTATCACCTTCCATCCATACAGAATAATGCAAACGCGGATCACCTGGTTCAAAAGCATCAACCAGGTCCTGGGTTGGACAGTTAACGCCCCAGCCAAAGGTACCATCTCGAGAACCATCTTCTGCGATAACAAATCTCGGTGACATAAAAACATTATACCAGGTACCCAGTTCGGGGTCTGATTTATCGGCCTTTTCAAATATCGTTTCATCATTGAAATCATTCCCTTCTAACCAGATATCTCCATATTTTGGCAATAAGGAATACTCTGTTTTATGTTCTCCCAAAATGAGGGGATATGCCAGATCGTAGGCTTTTTGCCAGTTTGCGTGCGAGGCATCGGTTTTCGCTTCATGAATCAGCGCATTGACCAATAAGTATATTGCGGCCCCTTTTGTTGCTCTTCCCGGAAGGGTATTGGCTTTCCATTTAAGGTGATCAATTGCATAACTTAGGTCCTCCTCGATAAAATCATAAATTACAGATGTTTCCTGTCTGGTCATATCTGTTTCTTCCGGTGAAAGTGTATGATCGACTAATGGCAGCTTACCATATATTTTAACCAGATACTGATAGTGGAGAGCCCGGAGAAATTTGGCTTCACCAATAAGCCTTGTTTTCACATCAGGGCTTTCGAACTTCTCTTCGGGTATTTTATCAATTGCTTCCACAGCAATACAGGCTCTTCTGATACCGGCGAAATATACAATCCATGGTGCAGTAACATCCGGATTGTCTCCACGAATATCAAAGGTGGCCATCCTGATTCTGTCGAGCGGTGGTTTTTCCGGATCACCACCTGTAACAGCATCATCAGAACGAAGGTCTCCGGCAACGATGGCATGTTTAAGATAAAAATTCGGCCAAGTTTCACCCAGTATGCTATAACATCCTGTGATGAGCTGTTCTGCAGATTCCTGGTCATTATAATAATTACCGCTTGAATATTTTCCTTCCTGGTTAATTTCTAAAACGTCCTCTTTGCAACTTAAAATCAATATCAGGAAAAAGGAGCTTAAGTATATGAATGCTTTTTTATAATTCATTGTGTATAAATTTTAATATTAAAAGTTTACGTTTAATCCTAAAGTATAAATTTTTGACTGGGGATAGTTTGTATTGTCAACTCCAAAATCCAGGGGTTTGGCGCTCCATCGTATAGAAGAACCAATTTCAGGATCGAAACCTGTGTAATTCGTAAAAGTCATAAAATTACGGGCAGAAATATAAATTCTCAGATTTGACAATTTTATTTTTGAAGCCAGGGCGCTATTCAATGTATAACCAAGGGTCACATTTTTAACCCGCAAGTATGAGCCATCTTCAATATAATAATCTGAAAATCTCATATTATTACTTTTAAATTTTCCTATTCTCGGATGTTGCGCATCCGGGTTGTCCTCTGTCCAGTGATCCTGGTATACTTCAACACTCTTGTTCGAGTAGACATCACCATAGAGAAAATACCTCGATAAATTCACAATATCATTACCATAAACACCCTGTATGTTCACAGAAAAATCCCAGTTTTTATATCTGAGGGACAGATTACCTCCATATGTAAAATCCGGGAACGGATCACCTATGAAATCTTTATCCAGCCCTGTAATTTCACCATCGCCATTAACGTCCTTAAATTTAAAATCTCCGGGTGCGGTATATTTTGTGGGTTTGGGAGAAAGACTCCTGTCATCGGTATATGGGTCTTCAGTGCCCTGATCCGCATGTGCAGCAATTTCATCATAATCCTGAAAAATCCCTTCAGTAACATATCCGTAAAAACCAGCAGCACTTCTGCCCGGAATCGTCCTTGACATATTAAAACCGGTACGAAAATCAGCATTTGAATAGAATTCCGAAACATTCCTGCTCAATTCAAGCACTTCATTGTTGCTGGCAGAAAAATTAAAATTGCAATTTACATTGAGCGATTTTCTTATCTGAGTCTTGTAGGCAACCATAAATTCAAGGCCCTTGGTCTTCATTTTTGCTGCATTCAGATATGGTCTCTTACCAGTACTTTTGGTTGAACTAACTCTTTCGAGACTATGAATACCGATATAGAAAGGCACCTGGTCTTCTAATAACATATCATTGGTAGTTTTTTGAAAGAGATCAACAGTTAAAGAAAGTCTGTTATCAAAAAAGTTAGCATCTATTGCAACATTTTGTTCGCTTGTTTCCTCCCATTTCACATCCGGGTTACTCACACCATCAGGCAGTGCACCAACCCAGGTTGTTTTATCTTTACCGAAATTATAGTTATTCCCAATTCCTATCTGGGTTGAATACCGATATGGTGGTATGGCTTGATTACCTAAAATTCCCCAGCCTGCGCGAATTTTCAGAAAGCTGATTGTTTGATTATCTTCCAGGAATGGCAGACGGGAGAGGACATAACCAAGAGATGCTCCCGGGAAAATACCATGCCTGTAATTGGGGCCAAACTTAGATGAACCATCACGCCTTAAACTGGCACTAAAAAGCAATTGCTCTTTATATGAATACATCACCCTGCCCAGAAGTGAACTGATGATATATTCCATGGGACTGCTGCCAAGTTCGGTAACAAGGTCCAGGGGATTTGGCACATTTGGGTAACGCATATAATCCTCTTCATAGGGAAAACCGGTAATGGTAGTTCTCATATCAACAAAATCTTCTTTTTGGTAGGTATAGCCAATCATAGCAGTTACATCGTGATCACCAAAGGTATTGTTATAGGTGAGTGTGTTTTCAATATCCCAGTTGTTCCATCTTTCATGTCGTTTTCTCATGATAGCCAGGTCTCTCTTGTCCTGTGGATTAATATAATATTCGGGTTCAAAAGATTCCATATCCCCAATGTTCACATCATATCCGATAATAGAGCGGAAATTCAGTTGGGGTAAAATCTCAATATCAAGGAAAAGGTTTGTAAAATACCTGTCATTATCATAGTAATACTCATGTCTGTCGCGTATACCCACCGGATTTTGTCCGTATCCTGACCTGTTTAAATCAGTCCAGTTACCAGTGCTGTCATATGGGGCAGCCGTTGGATCAGCAATCAGCATATTGCGAATAATGCCGCTGACCTCAGAACTCCTGTCGCGAAAAGATTTGACAATGGTTACTTTTTCGCCAAGTGTAATTTTATCACTCAATTTATGCTCTCCCCTGGCGCTAAAACTAAATTTATGGTAGCCTGATTTTTTCAACAAACCCTTCTGGTTAAAATACGTTCCGCTCACATAATAGGTGCTTTTTTCATTTCCGCCTGATACGGAAAGATTATAATTTTCGATGGGTGTTGCAGTGATTAATTCCCCGACCGAACCGATATTTATTATTTCCTCCTGCCAGTCGGTGCGGGCAGGGAGTTCTTTTCCTTCTTCATATTCTTCGCGGATATCCCTGCCTGAATTGATCATGTATTCATTCCAGTAATTGCGGAACTGATCAGGATTAAGAATATCATATTTTTTTCTCAGTGACTGGAATCCTCTGTACATATTCAGGCTAATTTTGGGTTTCCCGGATTTACCTTTTTTTGTTGTAATCAGCACAACACCGTTTCCGCCTCTTGCGCCAAAAATAGAGGTTGCAGATGCATCTTTAAGCACCTCAATAGATTCTATCTGACTGGGGTCCAAAAAATCAATAACTGACTTATTGTCTGGTGTTTGACCACCTTTCTTTCCGAAGGATTTGTCTCCAAGGATAACACCATCTACAACGTAAAGCGGGTCCTTTCCGGAGTTGAGTGTGCTTACACCTCTTACGCGCACCGTAACACTTCCGCCTGGTGCCCCGGAGTTACTGATAACCTGCACACCGGTAGCTTTTCCCTGCAGAGCCTGGTCAATACCGGGTACAGCAATATTCTCAATATCTTCATTGGATACTTTTGATATTGCCCCAAGAGCATTACTCTTTTTAACTGTACCATAGCCAATAACCACAGTCTCATCAATCAACTGTGATTTAACATCCAGAGCTACATTAATTGTATTTCTGCCGTCAACCTGGATTTCTTTGTTTTCGTATCCGACAAAAGAAAACACAAGTGTTGCATCCTTATCAACCATTAATTCATAATTGCCGTCAAGGTCTGTAATTGTTCCTTCGGTGGTACCTTTTATCACTATATTTACCCCGGGCAGAGAATAATTATCCTCAGCCGAAACGACATTGCCTGTAACCCGTATTTCCTGGGAAAAACACCGGGTAAGAATTAAAAAAAACAAAAAAGTTAGTAGAATAAATTTCTTCATAATTTTAATAAATTAAAAATTAGTTGTTAAATTATTGATTATTAAAGGGAGTTTGAAAATAAAAAAATGGCATTTTTTTTACATTAATGAAAAAAATAAAAAACATTCAGAGATACTATTAGTGCAGAAATAATTCTTAAGATTAACTGTTGTATATGAGTTAACTCCAAAAAGTTCTATTCATTGTCAAACTGTTTGTTATACGGATTAAATCAGAGAGAAATACCCCAAATCTTTCATGTTGAGGGCAGGTTCAATTTCGACCTGGTGGAGACAAAAAATTTTGCTTTTAAGAGTTGACTCACACATAACATAAATCTGAATGTATTCAAATTTATGTTATTAGCAAATATACTTATTATTCCAGACAATAAGTATTAATTATTTCCCGAAAAATGTAAAATATATTCGGAAAACTCATGTAATCCATATTTGGCATAACAAAATGCAAAATATGTTATATATTTCTGTATATATGTTATATATGAAAAATCATGTGACAAATGTTTTTTTTTATAATGTCACATATTTTTCCCTGATTATTAATTAATGAAACACCTATGACAATAAATTGTCACACACTAGTATACTGTCCCAAAAGTTCTTTGCATATTATTGGCAATTTAATAAGGTAATAAGGTTAAAAATTGTTAATCTGTTTTTCTATTAAGATTAAACTAGTATATATAAACCTTATA
>CAZVTW010000402.1:0-5450 GCA_964629805.1 uncultured Bacteroidales bacterium
AGGGTTTTTAATCCAACGAAGAGATCGGACTTTATGGACAGACACTAATTAACAACCGCATTATTTTCCCTCAGGGAAGTATACTTTGAAAAATTAAATGTAAAATATTAATTTACATAAACTTAAAGTAGATTACCAGGTAGTCTTTCCAACATGTTGGCACCCAACAATCGAAAACCTTCACAATCAGCTCAAATCAAGAGGATAGTTTTTCTTTGGCGGGAGTTATCAAAATCAATCGATACATATTTATCATCTTATTCCAGTTTTAAAACTTGTCAAACTCTGAAAATATCCCACCTGCCTCCCTGTGTTTCTTAAATCCATCTATGCGAATTACAGGATAAGCAACAAGCTCCGCATACTCCATCCCGTTTCAACATATTACATAATGTATATGACTCTTATCATACACAAAAGATTTGATTAGTCCACTTATGATGATAATCATTCTTTATTTCTGAAATTTTTTTTATTTTTACCATACATAACTAACAAATCAATCCAAAATCCCCTAAACCCTAAAAATGAAACGATTCAACAATTTAACAATCCTACAATGAAACAACTCAACAATCCAACAACACAAGAACCTAACAATGTAACAATGTAACAATTTAACAATGAAACAATGTAACAATGGATTTAATTCTCAACACATTTGGAACAACCCTGCGAAAAGACGGTAACAACTTTCTTGTACAACACAAGGATGGCAAGCAACAGTTGTCGCCAGAACAAATCAGGACAATCAGTATCAGCAAAGGTGCACAAATCAGTTCTGATGCAGCCCAATTGGCTGTGGAAAATGAAATTGACGTCCTCTTTGTCGACAATACAGGCAAACCAATCGGGCGGCTCTGGAGTGTCAAATATGGCTCTGTTTCAACAGTCAGGCGAAAACAACTTGATTTCACCTTTTCTAAACAGGCTATTACCTGGATAAAAGAAATCATCACGCAGAAAATCGACAATCAGATAGCCTTGTTATATTCCATCATGCCTGATAAAACGGATTTGCAGAAAAAAATTGACAAAACAGTCAAAAAACTTGAGGATTATAAAAAGAAGATCGGACAAGCAGAGGGTGAAGTAATTAGCGACATATCATCAAGTTTACGGGGATGGGAAGGCGCTGCATCAAGGCACTATTTTGAGACCATCTCACTGACGCTGCCTGAGGAGTATCAGTTTTCATCCCGGACACAACACCCGGCAATGGATATTTTTAATTGTCTGCTGAATTACGGATATGGTATCCTGTACGGAAAAATTGAAGGAGCCCTTATTAAGGCCGGTATTGACCCCTATGTCGGTGTTTTCCACCGCGATGATTATAACCGGCCGGTATTGGTTTTTGATGTCATTGAGCTCTATAGAGTCTGGATTGATTATGTGGTTATTACCATACTGATGCAACAGGTGATTAATGAAGATTGCTACAGTATCAGGGACGATGGATCATTCTGGCTCGAGGGCCTTGGTAAACGTATCCTCATACAGTCTGTTAATGATTATTTTGATGAGGTGATTAATCTCAAAGGCCTGGAAAGATCAAGAAAAGTCCATATTGACCTCTATGCACAAAACCTGGCCCAAAAATTCATCAAACTCAAACACAAACATCAATAACATCGAAACCAACAACCCAACAATGTAACAATTCAACAATGATACAATACGGCAAAAACATAACAACAGCAAATGATCCGCTGAAAAACCTGACTGTCGAAAAGCTATACCGGGCCATGCAGCATCCTTCACCTGAACATAAATCAAAGGTGCACCAGCTCAGGACAGTACTGACGATTGATGAAAAAAAATACAGAAAACTCAAAACAAGCTTGCCATATATCACCTGTGGCATTTTTAATCCGCCTTACCGCAAATCCTCAAACTTTGCCAGTATACAATATTTTATCCTGGACATTGATCACCTCAAAGCCAAAGGCATGACAGCGCTTGAACTCAAAGATAAACTAAAAAAAGATGAGAGGATTCGCCTGATGTTCATTTCTCCCGGCAATGACGGGCTAAAAATTTTGTTCAGTCTCAGTGACAAATGCTTTGACAGGCAAAAATTTTCCATGTTTTACAGGATTTTTGCTCACAGATTTTCGGAGCAGTATGGTTTGCAACAGGTGATTGACACAAGCACCTCTGATGTCACCAGGGCTTGTTTTGTTAGTGTAGACGAGCAGGTATATTATAACCCCTCTTCTGCCCCTGTTTTTATGCAAAGCATTATTGACTTTGAACAGGTTGATCAGGTTGATCAGGCTAAAGAAGAACTAAAAGAGCTTGATAAAAAAGCCCGCGAGGGCGAAAACGACAAAAATACCGGAAATAAAAAAGAACTGGCCCCGGATGTCCTCGAACAGATTAAAATGAAGCTGAATCCGAATATTAAAACAAAAAAAGAAAAACAGTACTTTGTTCCGGAAGAAGTAAAAAAAATAACAGATACTATCAGGGAGAAAGTAGCAGCTTATGACATTGAAACAATGGAAATCAAAAACATCTCCTTTGGCAGAAAATTTGTTTTTTCCTTACAGGATAAATGGGCTGAGGTCAATGTTTTTTATGGAAAGAGAGGATATTCGGCAGTTAAAACACCTAAAAACGAAAGTGACCCGGAATTAGCAGATATTACCCATAAAATCATTTGCGAATTCCTTTTCGGATAAATCCATGATATTATGGCAGTTAATAAAGACGAAGTCAAATCTTTTGTTAAAAAAATGATGCAGGTTCAAAAAGCAGGCATTGAACATTCCCGGCCATTGAGCTCTGACGGACATGACCAGCCGGAGACTGAAGACCTCGAAACGCGTATTGAGAAAATAACAGGTTTTGTGAAACGGTCTAATTTCAAACCTTCCCACATGTTATATTTTGTAATGTATGATATTGAAAATGATAAAGTCAGACGATATATCGCTAAATTTTTAGAGGATAAAGGATTGACAAGAGTTCAAAAATCCATCTTCCTGGCAAATACTGAACGCGCTGTATACAAAGAGATACACCAGGTATTGAAAGAAGTACAGGAAGTGTATGACAACCAGGACAGCATTATCATGGTACCGGTTTCTGTTGATGAGGTGCGCGCCATGAAACTCATTGGCAGCAATGTCGACTTTGACATTATTATGGGTAACAGGAACACACTATTTTTTTAGTTTATGACAAATATTAAACCATATGAAGTTAAAATCTCATGCCTGGTCAGGGACGGACATCATCACGAAGCGCTCAGTTTTTTTAAACAGAATGTTATCCCGGTATTCCCCTATGATGTGATCTCATCCTGCGAATTGATAACCTCTCGTATCATACAGGCATGCAGAAAAGCGGGGCTCTTCAGTGCGGCAATCCTGTTCTTTTCTGATTACCTGAATCTTTCTCCTCAGCTTTGCCATGATAAACGCTTGTTGCAAGAATTTGGATGGGCGCTGTTCTTCAAACTAAAAGACCTTAAAACAGTGAGCAACGATGCATCAGACAGGTCCTTGGAATACCCCGAAGTGAAAAGCCATATCATTGACTTTCTTCAAAATTACAGACTCAGCGACAACACAGTGCTTTGGACAAATCTCCTGTTTAGGTTTGCAAAAGCAGAACTGGGCGCCAATAACCCCGATTTACAAACCATTTACAAAATACTGGCGCAACATCAACCAGAAGACTTTTCTGATGAACCGGTTCAGATAAACAATGCAGAACAGGATACACAAAAAATTTCTGAACTGGCATCTGACAAAGAAAAATTTCTGGCACTAAAATCAAAAATTTGCCTTGAAACCGGAAAGTACGATGAATGTATCAACCTGAACAAAAGCGCCATGCAGGGAATTAAAAACATGCATCATGGTAACCACATCTGGTTTGTCAGACGTTCGGCACTCGCATTTGAACGGAAGGGTGAACTCCGGGAGGCGCAGAAAAAAATGGAACAGGTACTCAAAAAGAAGAATGATTGGTTTATCAAACACGAAATGGCCGGGATTCATTACAAACAGGGAAATTACAGTGAAGCCCTGAAAATGGGCGCCGAAGCTGCACTTGCTCCCGGTCGACCTGCTTATAAAATAAACCTTTTCGAATTAATGGCTGATATCTGTCGTAAATCCGGACTACATGATATGTACAAAACTCATTTCCTGTATCTTTGGATTATCAGGAAAGAAAATCACTGGAAAATCAGTCCTGCTCTGGATGAGATTGTGAATACCTTCGGCCCTGATGAAAAAAAAATGACCAGGAAACAGGCTTTTTGTAAGCTCCACGAATTTTGGGAGCAACAGGCATGTGCATCCATACAAACAAAAACATACGAAGGAATTATCATAAAAATCCTTCACCCGGGACATGGTGGCGATGGTTTTATTAAGGATGAACATGGAAAAACATACTATTTCAAAGCCAGAGAAATACAAAATCCGAAAAAAAGCATCACAGAAGGTTTAGGCGTCTCTTTCCAAAAGAAAAAAGTAACACACAAAGGCAAAAAAACAGATAATGCAGTCGCCATATATGTACTATAAATAAAAAAAATACATCTATGCATTTCAACATATAACATTGGATATTATCATAACAATTTGTGTATGTGAAGGTATCAAAGAATCTAAAAAAAAGTACCAGGTCATTCGTGAATATATACCTATAAATTTTGATTAAAATCGTCATACATTTATAATAAATAAAAAAATTTCATATCTTTACAACACCCCAAACCCAGCACCCCCAAAACCCTAACAATTTAACAATGCAACAATTTAACAATGTAACAATGCAACAATGTAACACCCCCTTTTCAAAAACAATAAAAAAACCGTATCTTTGCACGCCGAAAAAATGGGCAAAAATTTGGCAAAAAAATCACAATATTGGAGATGTTTGTTCCTTGACATTCTGTTATCAAAGCGATTACAAAATTCGCTCTCAGAATCGATGATCTATTAAAAGAAGGATTAAGACCCATAAATCAAATGCTAATTGTTCTTTTTGAGTAACTCTCAGAATCGATGATCTATTAAAAGAAGGATTAAGACTTTGTATTTTTCATACTTTGAGGCAGGACATTTAAAGACTCAGAATCGATGATCTATTAAAAGAAGGATTAAGACAAAATTACCGCATCCCCAAATATATAGGAATGCCCGCCTCAGAATCGATGATCTATTAAAAGAAGGATTAAGACGTTGATTCCTGCTTTGTTTACATCTATTTGTGCATTTCTCAGAATCGATGATCTATTAAAAGAAGGATTAAGACCATCAGCTACCCATGCATTCCCGCAAATGTTTTCTCTCAGAATCGATGATCTATTAAAAGAAGGATTAAGACGTGAATGTGCCTATTTTTTAGGAAAACAGATGTTCTCCTCAGAATCGAGGAAGTGGGCCGTGAGATCGAGGCAGGATATGAACTGTAGAGGGATACGC
>CAZVTW010000403.1:0-5447 GCA_964629805.1 uncultured Bacteroidales bacterium
ATCATGGTTTTACCGAAAACATCATATCCTGCGCCAATTCCGGCGATACCATTTGCACATACCTGACCCTGGCGTATAGCTGAAAGTAAGCCAACAAGTCCAAGGGCTAAACCGGCGCCGAACACTGCTACGCCCTGAAAAATGGTCATGTCTGGTGTGATAACACCATAGATTGTATCCAGGACAAAATAGCCGGCAAAGCCATAAAGCCCCTGAGTCCCTGGTAATGCACTTAATAGCATGTAATTACCAAATGCTTCGTCATTCTTTTTTAAGGCGCCGATAGTTGCGTTGCCACCGATGGAAACTCCTATTGCACTCCCAATGCCTGCTAAAGCAATCATCAACGCAATTCCGATATAAGCTAAAATTACTGGTGTAGTTGCCATAATCTTATAATTTAAAATGTTTAATGTTATTAATAAATATTGTTAATTGTTATCCAATGTAAATTTTTTGAACGGTTTGTATTTAGCGCCTCCCCCGGCAAAACCAGCGCTTTTGTAGAATTCAACAAACGTAAGCCTTAAAGGGTGTACAAATGCCCCGAGCGATGCCATAAAAATATTAATGGCATGACCGACAAGCAGTATAAGCGCAAAAACAATCTGACTGACGATGATGGTGTCACCGCTCATTTCCATCGCCAGAAAATTAAATACATATCCGAGAATAGCGCTTGAGATGCCAAGAGCAAACAAGCGGATATAAGACAGCAAATCGCCAAGCAGGCCGGTTGTTGTAAAATAAATGTCGCCAAGCCCGCTTCCAAAATTGGCAAATATGTTTTTGTCCGGATTATTTAAAAACAGAATGAGAAGTCCTGAAACCCCAAGCATTGTATAATAGCTATATTTCAATATAGCCTGACCACCGCCGTCTTCTCCTTTGAGTGTCAAATACAGGGCAGATGATACAATAAGCATAATCCATCCAAGTGTTGAGAGTGAATATTTAAAACCATGCTGTTTTGTTATATTCATGATTTTGATAACCATCCCGTAAATTAACTGGATAGCTCCCAAGACGATAGCAAAATAAAACATCTGGTTTGGACTGAGCATAAATGCTTTCAGGTCTGTTATCCATGATATTTCTGTTTCTAACAGGTTCACACCAAAAAAAGTACCTGAAATAATACCAAAAAGAACAGTAGCTGCGCCAAGTATTTGTATCAGGCTAATCATGGGTTTATGTTCTTTCTTTGCTTTCAGCCTGTAAATACTTGCACCGAGAATAAAAAGCAAACCATATCCGGCATCTCCAAGGCAAAAGCCAAAAAAGAGCATAAAAAACGGCGCAAAGAACGGAGTCAGGTCTAACTCAGCATAATCGGGAAGGGAATAGAGTTTTCCGATTGGTTCAAATAACCGGGCATACCAGTTATTTTTAAGCACAACCGGGGGTTTTTCATCCCTGCCGGGTTTCTGTTCAACATACACGATACCCTTTTGATTCAGAAATTCGGTGAGTTTTTTCCGGTTCGATTTTGGGTTCCACCCCTCAAGCACCATAACCTTTTCTTCTGCCTCTGAATCGGTTTGTTCCTTCACCTTTTCAAAATCCAGCTTTTCTTTGAGTTTTAATACTTCATTCCTGAGTTGATCAAGTGAGGTACCTGCAAGCTGATCGAGTTTATTATTGATTTCTTCCTCCTCCTGTTCCTTCTTTTTCAGTTGCCTGCCAAACTCATCCACCGATTTATGTGGGATTCTCATTTCCTCGGCATCAATCTCCGGCTCCTCATCCTCTTTGAAGAAAACAACAAAATACAATGATGAACCAATATGATTGATAATTTCTATATGAAACTTCTCAGACCACTCCTTGTTAAATTTTCTTTCAGGACAGGTGTAAAACCTGAGCCTGACGCCAACTTTTTTAAGTTTATCGAACATCTCAACCGAAAAGTCACCCCAGGGTTCAAGATTTAATATCTCATTCCTGATGATGTTTTTATCCTGCTGTAATTGTTCCAGCTTATCCTGTAATTGGTCTATTTCGTTGAGAATTTCTTCACCCGGCTTGTCCAAAGGTTTGTCATGAGAATCTACAGGTCTTTTTTCCAGATATTTTATTGCCTTCTCAAACCTTTTTATCTTTTGCATCCTCTCTCTCAGGGAATCTGAAATATCCTGACTCTTTTCAATGACATGCACGACCCCAAGTTCCTGGAGTTCTTTCAGAAAATCCTGGTATTCCTTATGATACACAAGGAAAGAATATTTTAGCATTGGAATTATCATTGTGCCTCCTCCATTGCCTGTTGTTTGTTTTTAACAATTTTTTGTGCAGATTTGGACAGGTTTTCCTCATCTTCCAAAAACCGTTTTATTTTTCTAATTGCATCCTCATAGCCCGGAATCTGCACTTTTTCGTATAAATTCACTTTTTGGGTTGTCTTTTTCCTGGCAAAATCAAGAAGTTCCATTTTCCTGATAAATACCTCTCTTTCTATTGCCAGTTTGACAAATTCCTTTAAAGATTCAATGCCCTCAAGGAACCATTTCGGATTATCAAATATACTGAACTCTTTCATGTTATATTGAATATCCTCAAGGATGGGTGTTCTTACGCCTGCTATCTTTTTTACACCAAGCTCCACATTTTCTATCGAAATCAGATCAGGATTAAATTCTGACCAAAGACCCATAAAATCATCATATGCTTTTTTCTTTTCTTCAAGCTCTTGCTCAAGTCTGCCAGCCTGGTCTTTGGCTTTTTTTACCTCCATTCGTAGCGCTGATTCCTTATTTTTGAGGGTTGGTAAAGCACGTACCCGGACATTTAGTTGTTTGTTCAGCTCCTGGAGCGCTGTTTTATTATATTGAAATTTTATTGCCACAGTTTTACTATTTTTTCAGGAATAGTCATAGTATGAAATTCCGGCTTATTTTTTGTTTGACCAATATTTTTCCATAAACTCTTCTTTGATACCCACCTCGGAACGTGAGAAATATCTCCGGAACAGGTTCCATGCTGTGTTCAGCATTTCCTCGGAATCAATATTTACATCAATAGCAAGAAGTTTTTCTGAATACTCCTTTGCATATTCAATTGTTCTCTCGTCGTAATCTGTCAGGTCAAAACCATTTTCCAGTTTTGTTTTGGCGTTGGCAGCATCGGCATATAACCTCACTGCCGCATTCATTACCTGGGGATGATCGCCACGGGTTTGTTTCCCAATAACTAATTGTTTTAACCTGGACAAACTCCTGAAAGGATCAACAATCACTTTTCCAATGTCAGTGTCACGTCTGAGGAATAACTGCCCCTCAGTGATATAACCAGTATTGTCGGGAATGGCATGTGTGATATCCCCTCCTGAGAGCGTTGTCACAGCAATGATTGTAATAGAACCGCCATCAGGATATTGCGCTGCTTTTTCATATATTTTGGCCAGGTCGCTGTACAATGAACCGGGCATACTGTCTTTTGAGGGGATTTGGTCCATCCTGTTTGATACAATACTCAGTGCATCAGCATAGAGGGTCATATCAGTCAGCAGTACAAGCACCTTTTCTTTTTGGTCGACAGCAAAATATTCAGCAGCGGTCAATGCCATGTCCGGAACAAGAAGTCGCTCAACAGGCGGATTTTCTGTTGTATTAACAAAACTGATGATGCGATCAAGAGCGCCGGCATTATCAAATATATTTCTATAATAGAGATAATCATCATTTGAAAGTCCCATACCGCCAAGAATAATTTTGTCGGCCTTAGCACGCAAAGCAACCATTGCCATAACCTGGTTAAAAGGTTCGTCAGGGTCGGCAAAAAACGGGATTTTCTGTCCGGTCACCAATGTATTATTCAAGTCAATACCGGCAATTCCGGTCGGGATAAATTCGGATGGTTGCTTACGCTGAACCGGGTTCACGGAAGGTCCGCCAATGGGCCGTTCTTCGCCTTCAATCACCGGCCCGCCAAAAACAGGATTACCGTATGCATCGAAAAAACGACCGGCCAAATCCTCGCCAACTTTAAGGGCTGGTGGTTTTCCGAGGAAAATAACCTCGGCATTGGTAGGTATACCTTCGGTTCCGGCAAATATTTGCAAGGTAATTGTTTCACCTATAATTTTCACAACCTGTGCCAGGCGACCATGGACCATGGCAAGTTCTTCATAACCAACGCCTGTGGCTTTGAGCGAACAAGTGGCCTTGGTAATCTGCGTAATTTTTGTATATATTTTTTGAAATGCTCTTGTTTCCATTATGCAACTACCTTTCTTTCATTTAATTTTTCATTCAGTTTTTTCTCAAAATCATTAAACTTTTCTGATTGAAATTCAGAATAGTTCATCTGTTTATATTGATTGATTATCTCTTTAAAATAAGGATTTACCTGTTCGAATGAATCAAATTCGAATTCAGATTTACATACATCTATGACAGAATTGAGCATGTATTTTTGGCGTTCGATAGAAGTCGACATGTCAATTTTATCAAAAGCATCCTGCTGGAGTATGATAAAGTCAATAACTTCAGATTTCCAGTATCTGACATGATATTCTATTGGCACACCGTCGTCGCCCAGGATATTTATTTGTTCATCAGCTTCTTTTCCCCTGATTAATATGTCTTTTACGTAGAGGACATTTTTTAGCCAGTCTTTTGAAACTTTATCATGGAGAAAATCCTGTATTTCCTCGTATTCGAGATATTTCGAATAGCTTTCAATGGGATCAACAGCAGGATATCTTTTACTGTCAGCGCGTTGCTGAGAAAGGGCATAAAAACAACGTGCTGCTTTTTTGGTGGATTCAGTCACAGGTTCTTTCAGGTTACCACCAGCAGGTGAAACAGTACCAATAAAGGTAATAGAGCCCGTTTTGTCATTGTTAAGATAGACAAATCCGGCACGTGAATAAAAATTCGAAATAATAGCAGAAAGGTCCATCGGGAAAGCATCCGGTCCCGGTAATTCCTCCATCCTGTTCGACATTTCCCTCAGCGCCTGAGCCCATCTTGAAGTAGAGTCTGCCAGGAGCAGTACTTTCAGGCCCATTGAGCGGTAATATTCCGCAAGTGTCATACCGGTGTAAACTGAGGCTTCACGAGCAGCAACAGGCATGTTTGATGTGTTACACACAATGGTTGTCCGTTCCATCAATTTCCTGCCTGTTCTTGGGTCTTCTAATTCGGGAAATTCGGTAAAAATTTCAACCACCTCATTTGCCCTTTCACCACATGCTGTCACAATGATAAGGTCAGCATCAGCCTGTTTTGATAAGGCATGCTGGAGAACTGTTTTTCCGCAACCAAAAGGACCGGGGATAAATCCTGTACCGCCTTCTGCCATCGGATTAAGGGTATCAATACATCTGACACCTGTTTCCATTATTTTTGACGGGCGTGGCTTTTCTTTGTACACCCTGATTGGTATTTTCACAGGCCATTTTTGCATCATGGTCACACCTTCCTCATTTCCTTTTTTGTCAACAA
>CAZVTW010000404.1:0-5444 GCA_964629805.1 uncultured Bacteroidales bacterium
AAAAAGTAAAACGACATAAAAAATAACACAACAATACCGGTAAGTGACCTGAGGATAAAAAGAAAGACTATCAGCCATCCTGTAGAGAAGAACATAAACCATTTTTCTTTTTTGTTTATTGCATGACGATGGTAATGAAGAATATGCAATAATGAAAAAATGGCTGTATTGATGAGCAGGGAAAAACGGATGTGGTAAATAACCCTGGATATTTGCCTGATATTGACTCCCCCGGGCCAGCTATTTGATATCAATAAATAAACACTATTGAATGAACTGATAAGGAGTGAAGTTGTGAATATGAGCAGCAGGATTTTTAGTTCACGGAAGGTTAATCTTTTTGAAGTGGCAACAACGAGGGGGAAAGAAAAAAGAGGGAGTTTTATCCTCAGGTCTTTAAGGGCATAATGAAAATCTGAGGTATATAAAAGGCCTAAAATATGGATAAGATAGATTGAAATAAATATCAGCACACTTTTTCGTTTTTTCAGAATTTTTAGATATTGTGCAAAATTACCCTGATGAAATCCGTTTACCAGCCAGAATGCTGATACTGAAATGAGGGATATGCTTGTGAGAAGTGGCCACAACGGTAAACTGCTTATGATAACAATAACATGAATATAATAAATTTGATGATAATATCTGTTTGTAAGCGATAGTAAATATGTCAAATTCATAAATTTGGAGTTATGTCCTGATGCAATATCTTTAGCAAACGCTTACCAAACCATCTTATTGTTGGGGTGTTTGAGCAATATAACAATTTCGGCACAAAGATTCGTAAAGGTCTTGTTGGCCAATAAGTATTTTTTTTTCATTTTTTGATAGCCTGTGAGAATAAATCGCCTGGCCTCCACATTGAAGACAGACTGCCGATAATTTTATCACATCATCTGCTATGGCCATAAGCAATGGCATTGGTCCAAATGGCCTTCCTTTGAAATCCATGTCGAGTCCGGAGACGATAACGCGCTTGTTTGAGTTCGCCATTGTATTGACACTACTCACAAGATCATCTGAAAAAAATTGTGCCTCATCTATTCCTACTACTTCTGCTTCCTGAGATAATGATGTAATTTCATCTGCTCTTTTACATATTTCGGCCCTGCTAAAGTTTGAGTCATGCGAGACAATATAGTTTTTTTCATACCGGGTATCAACATCCGGTTTAAATACCATTACCCTCTGTTTTGCTATCATAGCCCGCTTAAGACGTCTTATCAGTTCTTCAGTTTTGCCCGAAAACATCGGACCTGTTATCACTTCAATTCTCCCTTTACTATGGTGATTTCCTGCTGTTTTTTCAATAAACATAGGTATTTATTATAATATATGAATAGCAATTTATATTTTTACAAAAATATAGGTTTTCGTATATTTTCAGGCTTTGTCTGATGATGAATTTTTATCAATCTCAGTGAGTCTTAAACTAAATTTCTTGTTATGTAAGTAAGTCAAAATAGTTATTAATCGGATAATTGTGGATTGATAATACAACATGAGTCCATTTCTAAAAACAATGATTTTTGTCTCCAAGTCGGGACAGAAAACGAAGAGTTTGACTAAATGGTCTCTTAGATATATACTCTGAACTCAGTAAATTCGAAAGATAAAGGCGAAAGGCATTGTTTAATCCCGGAGTCCCGGCATACTTGATGTCGGGATGAGGAGTTAAACGATGCCTTGCAACCCATAGATTTCGAAAATTACTGAGTTCAGAAACTCATTTGATGGCTGTGAAAAATAAAGTATCATGCAAAATAAAAAAATTATAGATATTATTAAGAAGGATGCGGAGGAGATATTGACACTGGCTAATAATTTTGCCAAATATCATGAAACAAAAATTCCTCCGATTTACATTGAACTAACGCTTTCGAAGGTAAAAAACCTTTACACCGAATTGCAAATGCTCAATAAAGAAAATGAAATGTTTGATGATATCGTCCCCATTGAAAAAGATCATCGGGAAGTTCATACTGATGTTTTTGAATCTGATATTGAAAAAAAAGAACTCCTTGCAAAAGGGGAGGAGGCTCATGCATCAGATATGAAAAGTTCACAAACAATAGACCAACGTGTAAAGCAACATGGAGATGCAATTTCTGATGATCAGATTCCCTCTTTATCCGCTTATGATGTGATTTTAAAAAAGCGGGAGGAACATATTCTGTCAACCCAGCTTAAGTATGACAGCATTCAAAACATCAAAGATGCCATTGATTTGAACAAAAAAATCTGGTTTATTAAGGAACTTTTTCATGGAAACATTGATTTTTACAATAAAACCCTCGAGTTGCTTAATAATTTTGATTATCTTGAAGAAGCGCTGGATTACGTTGATGAAAATTTTGACTGGGATTATGACAACAAAACGGTTCGCGATTTTATGGAGTTTGTCTACAGGAAGTTTATTTAGGCAGTCATTGTAACTATTACCCTGCACAATAAGTTTTGTTAGATATTTTGGCGATACATTATTTCTGTCGGGACAAAGGAACGCAGAGATTGGCTCTCTACAGCGCAGAATATGTAATAATGAATTATTGGACAAAAATTTAAACACATGAAATCAGCCTGCTTTCTTTTCAGCTTAACACTTTTTTTTTCTTTCATGTATCTGTGTTGCCCGAAAGCATTCACTCAAAAGCAACAACTGTATCATGAAAGGATGATCAGAAATCTTTGCTCCGAAAAAATGCTCGGGCGGGGGTACGTTAACCGCGGCGACAAAAAAGCATCTGCATTTATCAGGCGTCAGTTAAAAAAGCACAATGCTAAACCATTATCAAATAGTTATTTTCAACCTTTTCGTATTCCGGTGAATACCTTTCCCGGCGATATGGAGCTATCTGTTGACGGACATACCTTGAGACCTGGCCTTGACTTTCTTGTTGACGGACGGAGCGGCAGCGCCGAAGGCAGTTATAAAATATTGCCGCTCGATAGTAATTTCTATTTCCCCGGTGCATTTGGAAATCAGTCATTCCCTGAATATAAAAACGTTTTCATCCTTATCGACACCCTTGGTAAACATGTTGAACAACCATCTTTTATCTCTGATTTCATTATCGGAAAAAATCCTTTCAAAGCCGCCGGTTACATCGAAAAGGTATATAATTCACTCCATTTTTATCCTGCATTGTTTGCTTTAGAGCATCCTGTCGTAAGAATAAGTCATGATAATCTGCCTCCTTTTCCTGCCAGCTTGTCATTAGACATTGAAAACAGACATCATTTTGATTATAAAACACGAAATGTTGCAGGCTTGTTACACGGCAAAATTGACAGTTTTCTCATTTTTACCGCTCACTATGATCATCTCGGACCAATGGGAGATGAAGTTTATTTCCCGGGCGCACATGATAATGCATCTGGTGTTGCCATGTGCCTTGAATTATGCAAATTTTTTTCACAGCAGGAAGAACTCAGCTACAACATCGCTTTTATTTTTTTTAGTGGTGAAGAAATTGGCCTGCTGGGCTCCCGTTTTTTTGTTGAAAACCCCCTTATTGACCTAAACAAAATTAAATTTCTTATCAATCTCGACCTGGTGGGTTCCGGTGATGAGGGAATAACCGTAGTTAACGGAAGTGTTTTTAAGAAGCAATTCGCACGCATGAAACAAATGAACCATAAACATGGTTATTTGCCTGTAGTCAGGTCACGTGGCCCGGCTGCCAATAGCGACCACTGGTTTTTTTATGATGCAGGTGTACCATGTTTTTTTATTTATACTTTGGGTGAGTATAAACAGTATCATAATATCTTTGACACAACTGACAATGTTCCGCTCAACAGGTTTACTCAGCTCAAATCGTTATTAATTGAATTCGTCAGTCAAACAGGAGGTTAAGTGATGGGAAAACTGATTATTGTTCCAACTCCTATCGGAAATCTGGGTGATATGACATACAGGGCAGTTGAAACACTGCGTAATGCTGATTTTATTCTGGCTGAAGACACCAGGAATTCCTCCAAACTCCTCAAACACTTTGAGATTGAGAATACATTATCTGCATATCACGCATTTAATGAACATAAAATATTGAAACACATCATTCAAAAACTCACTAATGATAAAACCGCTGCCCTGATTTCTGATGCCGGCACACCTGCTATTTCGGACCCCGGGTTTCTGATTGTCAGGGCCTGCATTCAACATAACATTGTCGTTGAATGCCTTCCCGGGCCTGTTGCTCTCATACCTGCTCTGGTCTGCTCGGGAATTCCTAACGAACGCTTTTGTTTTGAGGGATTTTTACCCCATAAAAAAGGGCGGTTGACAAGGTTAAAAAATCTTACCAATGAATACAGAACCATGGTTTTTTATGAATCGCCACACAGACTGGTAAAGACCTTATCCCAGCTTGCCGAACATCTCGGTCGTGAACGCCGGGCATCTGTTTCCAAAGAAATTTCCAAAATTCATGAAGAAACAACCCGCGGAACACTTGGCCAACTTTTTGAAATTTTTAACAATTCATCTCCAAGAGGTGAATATGTTATTGTGGTTGAAGGAAGGAAATAATTCCGTTTTTTTTTTATTACATGAATTTTTTCTCATGTAGAAAGAAAAAAAAATTGTAGTTTTATACAACAATAACAAAATTGATTTATCCATACAGATTTTACTTTACACAATAATATTTTTATGTTGTTTTGGATAAAAAAAGAAAACATATGACAATCCGGGTTTTGATCAACAAGTTTTCTAAACGTCACTGGCCTGAAAAATGGTGGGTGCTTTCCCATCCCTTCATTGCCTCCCGGGTTTGGAAATTAACACAACATACACAGGATGTTACAGCAAAAGTTGAAAATGACATATCACTCGATGGGGACATAAACGGCGGCCAGGTTGATGCTTTCAGACATGCTTTTTGGATGGCCATGATTACCAGGCATTTTTCTTCCAAAACAGCAAAACACCTTGGCAAAGTCCATGAAAAAGCCAACAGGATTGATTTTAAAAAGAGACGCCATGAAGATGGAGCATTGCCCGATAAAACCAGTTCCGATATGGACCTGAAAAACAATGAAATTGGGATCAGGATTGCCCTCAGGAATCCGGCTTGCAGTGAAAATGAACTTGCTGACCTTATTAAACAGGCCATACTCAAAGGTGACCTGTGGATTTTAAAAAAGAATATGGATGGCAATTACCTCGACTGGCAAGGTCATATCCTGTTTCCCGATGATTTTAAAGGAAAATGGTACAATAAACGCTGTCTTGTTCCGTCTGATTATAAACATGAGGTATGAAACACTCATGTGCAGCTGGCTTTCCAGCCTGCAAGCTAAGCCTGCAGGCTGGAAAGCATCTGGCACACACCTGTCTGCTACAGGCAGGTATGCCGATAATTAAAAAATGAACTGAAAGTTTATTAATTCGTTTACCCCGTTAAATAACTAAATGCGAGATAATTATTTCACGGGGT
>CAZVTW010000405.1:0-5443 GCA_964629805.1 uncultured Bacteroidales bacterium
TAAAAAGTTTGTCAGAATAAGGAAAAATTGTTTCAATACCCCTGCCAATGTCTGTCTCATTAACAAACTCAGGCTCAAATTCATTTTGCAGATCATAAGTACTGAGTTTTTCATGGTCAACAATGTACAAATTATTATGGTGGATGGTAAATCTGGCCATCGAACCACCCTGCCCAGAGCTGTTGAATACTGCCTGGTCTGCATCTGAACAGGCCCAAAATATAACAATGGTACTAAAAAAATATATCATCTTTTTCATTGGACTGTTATTTTTTGTATTATCGATAACATTTCGGATCGTTTAAATCAGCTTCAATCCATTCAACAACAAAACCACGGCTTGTATCAACACATTCAAAGTATCCTGAATAATTAGCAGGGTACATTTGCTGTTCAATAGGAAAGGCATTGTATTCACGTTTTGTTATTTTCGGCTCTGACATATCGGAGATATCAATTGTAACCAAGTCAGTAAAATTATCTGCATACAATGCATTTCCTTTAATTGCAATATCATGGTTTCCGGGAATATTAAGAAATCCTTTTTTTGCAGGATTTTCCGGATTCGAATTGTCAATAAAGTGTATGCCTTTCCCCTTCTCATTAATATAAATCATTTTTCCTTTGATATAAATCTTTCCGGGATTTTCAATGATCCTGGGGTAAGCATAATAAATATCCCGGGCTTCTTCTTTATCCATATAAACCGGTTTATACCCATGCTGAGTTGTTACGGGGTCTTCATCAACAGTGCACTGAAGAAAGACACATAACAGTGGGATTAGAAAATGACTTGTTTTCATTTTTTTTATAATATTGTGACACTAACTAACACTTAATCTTTTAATTTTTAGTACTTTAATACCATATGTACAAATTACATTGCATCTCGTTCATATAATTACACACAAATAAGAAGTAACACCCTAATCCTAACAAGCATGAATAGATGAACTTTTTCTTAAAAAAACTGCCGGATTTAAGCACAAAGTCAACATCCAAATGATTTTTTTTTACCAAAAAACACAAGAAAATAAGAATTAAAGTACAAAAAAAATGACTTCATTAAAAGTTTTTAGCATATTAAAGCTGAAATTGTTGATTATTTTCATAAAAAGCAATAAAATAAAACCTAAAATTATTATATATTTGTGAATTATACTTTACCTTTTTTTCTCATTCACATCTTAATGATATCATTTGATATGAAACAACTTCAGGGAGGATATATCCTCGAACCGGTAAAAAAGATATTTTCAGGACTTGCGGATAATCAAAAAATAAGTGGTCTCCTCAGACAATTATCATTTTTTAATGTTGAATATAGCGGACGTGCCCAGTCAAAACCAGAACCACCACATTCTCTGATATTTGTATTAGAAAACCTGCTAACAAGAGGATTGCCTGCCAAAACAACAGTCTTTATCGAAGATGTATTTCACAAACTGTCATCTTCCAAAAATACGCCATTGAAGCAGTCTGATAAAAAATTCAGCCATTTCCGGGAATTACTGGTAAAATCACTCTATGTCATAGACCCTCGTACAGACAAAAAAGAACAGGTTGCAGCCTTTGAATCTGATTGGGATTCTTTCAAAGCAAAAAAAAGCGACCAGTTTTTATATTCTATTGTCCCTGAATTCCTTGGTGGTATTTTTCTTCAGCTTTTTGAAAGAGAGGTAAGCATAGAACCACTTGAGAAAAAAGATATTTTCCCTTCGGATAATGAAAATTCAAACAGAGAGGAGACAAAAAATATCAATTTGAGTTTTGTTCATGAATATCCTTATCCCCTCCGGGAGAGAAAGGGAATAAGCATCCTGATTGAAGACAAGGCGAACACAGATGTTGACTATAAAGGTAACAAAAGGGAGTTGACAGAAAGGATGAAATCAAACGGATGGGGAAAACCATTCATTTTTGATAATGAAGCTTTGAAAAACATTGCCAAAGAAATAAAACCTTTAAAGGAATTAACTGAAAATCCTTATTTCAATATATTGCAGGACAATTTTGATAAGAAAATCTATCAACAGGAATATGGAGCTGAAGCGCTTGAATTATCCCTGGCGCCTTTCGCCATAGCACGGGTTCAAAGGGTTATTATTGAAGCCATTATTGACGGAAAACTCAACATTGATGATAAAGAATGGAAAATAGGAGTGATAGAGCGGGACGTGCCCTGCGGGTTAGCTGCTTTAGAGGATTTATTTCATACAATAAAACAATTGAAGATATTATCCGGCGAGGAAATTGAATTTCCTTCAATTAAATTATATACCTTCTATACCGAAGAATTTAAGCATTCAAGAGTTCATCAATCAATGTTCAAGCATAAATATATTTCTCATTTCCAAGACCTTCCAATTGAGAAATTCAGTGAATTTATCGTTTATAATTTATTGATTGATGTATCTATGCTGATGAGAACCAGTGTTAAGGCATCACCATATCAAACAGAGGCCCTCTTTAAAGCTGTTATTCGCTCAACAAATCTTACTTCCCGAAAAAATCCGGTCAGGACAGGTCATTTAATAAAATATCAGCCAATATTGAAAAAAATCAACACAGATGAGACAATCACCCACTCACGGCTTCTTGCTCTTGCCCGGATTTATGATGACTTATTCCGCACAAATATCTTTAAACCAGGGCAGGAAGAGATATTAAACTATTTGCTGCAACTCAGAAATTGTGTTGGCTGCCTTTCCTCCGCGAAGAGTAAAACACATGCCTGGCAATTAGCAGGATTATTACAACCCGGCATTGTTTTGGTGATGGTTCCTGATAAAACTGTGGCAGAATACCACAACCGGAAGCTAAAAAATATGGACATGGAAGCAGGATATATCCCTGATGATGCGATGACCGGAGAGAAAACATGCATGAATGAAATTATAAACAGCATTGCATTATCCAAATTTCTGTTTTGCACACCTGAATTTGCTCTCAGTAAAAATTTCGCATTACTGACAAAGGAAATGTTTCAGCAGGATATTTATTTTAGTTACTGTATCCTGGAAAATGCTGAATGCCTGTCTCAGTGGAGCCACGATTTCAAACCAGCATATTCCGGCGCTGCAAACAATATATTACATTACACCAGGACAAAAAACACCAGTCTTGTACCAGTGTGTGGGCTTACAGGATTGAGTTCATATGATGTTATCTCTGATATAGCCCAAACAGTGGATGCAACCGAAAGCTCAGTTATCAATTATCCACACTCAGTCCCTGACCTGAATCAGCAAGTTACTGAAATATCCTGCAGCAACGTGTTTTCAAACACACCACGTGAAACGGCTTTGAACCAGATAGGTAGCAGGAAACAGGTACAAATTTCACAAGAAATAAGAGAACTTTTTAAAAATTCAGAAAAAAATAAATCAATCCACCGGATTCTTATATATTGCCCGGAAACAAAAGGACTATTCGGCATCTCGGACGAAAATATGGATGGTTTGTATGATAAACTCAAACAAAATTTTCCTGAATACCTTATTTTACATCACCAGGAATCTGAAATATCCGAAAATGCTTTGAAATACGGCGAAAACAACAATTTTACATCTGCAGAGAAAAATGTCAATACAAAAACAAATCATGTCCTTATTCTCAAAAATGACCAGGTCAAAACACCGGATTTCGATGATTATAATCATGTGATTTTTTTTAACATGCCTTATTCTGTTGATCATTACATCAGTCAGCTACAAAGTATCAATATGAATAATGGTGTGAAGTCTCACATTTTTTTCAATAATCAGCCTTTAAGTTTTATTCGGGAAGCGGAAGTTGAAAACGATAACGGCAGCTATTCAATTCAGACTTCTCATGCAGAGATGACCATTGAAAAATACTTCGCAGAAAAGCGCTTACGTAACTATCAAAAAACAAAAAAACATGATGATTATGCTTTAAACGAATTTTTTGATGGTTTAAATGCTCCTTTTTATCAGCAGTCAGAGGCGCTTAACCAGGAGGTTTGCCGAAAATTTGAAAAAAATATAAACCTCAGTATTCGACAGATAAATGGCAAAGAAAATTATAGTGTTTATGACGGAGAAAAACTGATTGGAGATATACATTTTAGCCAAAGTGTCATTCAAATTAATGATTTGTATGCAAAAAAAGAAGATGGCGGAGATTTATTAAATTTTTTGATGCTTTACATCCAAAATAATTGTCCTGATATTCAGGATTTTCAGAAATGGTTAGACGAAAAAATAACACTAAAAAATTCGGAGGGTATTTTAAAGTTGCAGGAGAACAAATCCATCGGCGAACAATTTGAAATGTCCACTTCGATGATGAATGATAAGGTTGCTGAAATTAACAGTCTTCTCAGAGAAACAATTTCAGAGGATTTTACCTATCATAAAGTTTTGGATATTAGCAGAAAAGTCACATATGCAAATGAATTTATCAATGAGTTAAACAAAATTGCAGATGTAAGGCTTGTTAACAAAAAAATAAATCTCCCGGAAAGGTTACAGGAACTTTTCTATCTCATCAGGAACGAAGAGGACACCCTCAGGGCCATCTACCGTCTAAGCATTATTGGCCTGGTGGATGCATATCAAATTGATAATCAAAAAGAAGAAGTAACTATTACCATTTCCAAAAAAGAAGATAAATACTACAGGACAAAGTTATACCAATATTTTCTCAATTGCACCTCTGTTGAATATGCCAGGAACATTTTCCGGCAGCTTGAAAACTACACGGAAGATGACTTGTTAAAACAAGCAGCCGGCTTTCTTCTTCAATTCTATCATCATGACATCGCTCAAAAACAACGGGAACATCTTATGCAGATGGAATATGCCTGTAACTATGCGCTTAAATTTCAGGATTATCCCGGGTTTAAAAGCAAAATCAATAATGACTTATCAACCTGGTTTCATGCAAAATATGCCGGTTATATTTTAATGCCTTCTTTAAGGAATGACCTGGAAAGTGATACGGAAAATGCATTTCAGACCATCCGGGATTATATTTCCACTGTGGACAAATATCCTGATAAATGGAGACATCTATTTGAAACAACAAAAATATTGCTTGAAGAGTATCCTGAAAATCCTGTCCTCCTGATTTTGAATGCATATTCCGGCATGTTAATATATGCCTCGGACCCAATTGCTTTTAGACGGGCATTTGACAATATGGTTGCAGGATTCGTGAAAATGGCCAATACCGAGAAATTAAGTTATCATGACTACATCTTAAAAATGAATACCTTTTTGCAGGCGCTATACAAACAGAACAGCAGCCTGAAAGACATGACAGAACCATTACTGTCACTTAAAACACATACGATCTGGCTGACTGATTTCAACAGCAAATTTCTTAGTGGATTGAAAAGACTGGCGAGTCAGGATTAGACATAAAATTTTGTACATTTGTTAAATAAATGCTAAATAGTTCAATGTACTAAAACTAT
>CAZVTW010000406.1:0-5436 GCA_964629805.1 uncultured Bacteroidales bacterium
ATGAGAATGAATAGTAATGTAAAATATATTTTTTTCAACATTTTGTGGCTTATCCTACAATACCCGTTAGTAATTTAAAATTTTTCTCCCAATAGCATTTTGACTGCTTTTTGTGGAGATAGCCCTGAGAGATGAATATTCCACAAGACATCCCACTGTCATCAAAAGATAACGAAGCTTCAGCTCAATTGAATTGAATTGAATTGAGCTGGATTCAAATATTTTATTAACAAAGGTAGTTTATTTATCCATAATTTCATAATATATTGACATTTTATTTGTCTTTGTCAAAGATAATAATCTATGGAAAAACTATCGGAAGCCTTTTGCATTGTCTTTCTGTCGGCACACGAAAAATACGCCTTCTTCCGTCCACTCGGCAAACTGCTGATAAAAATTATAGGCCTTATCTAAAACCAACATGCTGCCTTTCGAGGGATTCAAATGTCGCAAAAACTTCTTGTCGTGCATTTTTGCTTCGCTGATTTTGGCAAAGACCGCAGTGTCTGCATGTATATCGGTCAGCATGTGGACTTTTAAACCGCCTTTTTTCTTGCCATCGCCTTTCGGGTTACGCCCAACTTCTTTCATTACATCTGAAAATAACGTTATGGTGGTTGAGTCAAATGCGTAAAATTTCTCAAAACTCACCTTTTCTTTTCAGCTGACCGACAAAAGCGGCTTGAAATATTCAATAGCTTAAATAACCTCTCGTTACTTCCACCATTTTCCTGATATTCTCTTCCGGTGTGCCCGGAGGGATAGCACATCCGGCATTTACCACCAAACGGGGCGAATCTTCATATAATTTTATTAACTCACGTGTTTTCTCTTCCACATCTTTGGTGCTGCCATGTGCAATCACTCCTGATGGATCTATTGTTCCAAACAGGGTGATATTATTTTTAAAGACTTCGTGGATTTTATAAATATCTGTTTTATAATCCAGCTCTACAGCATCTATTCCTGCCTTAGGCATTATTTCTAAAATCATATCCGTGTTACCACAAATATGGTTTAGGTAAGGAAGACCCAGTTCATGGGTTTTATCAGAGATTTTCTTTTCGTAGGGCAGAGCAAATTTTTCGTACATGTCTGCTGAAATCATATCCGGACCTGCAGGGCTGTCGCCATTCGATAGCATGTGTACGCCTGCTCCTGCCATTAGTTCAGCAAACTGAATGCATGCTTCTGTACAATAATCAAGCAACTGAAAAACTTTTTCTTCGTTCATAATCAAATCCATCATAAATTCAGCCGGTGTTCGTACCATGCTGGCAAGCGAAAAAGGCGCCTGGTCAATATTGCCGCGCAGAAATATTTCGTCGCCAAAGTATTTTTTCATGATGCGTGCACCTTCAAGGGCTATCTGAATGCGTTCACTTTTTGCAATATCCACCTCTTGCACCTTATTTATTTCATCAAGTGAATTAAGCAATCCGTGGTGGCAACGGGCAGGCTCGTTTTCGGGGTAATCGGTGGGCACGCCAATGGCAGAGGCCAGCAAGGCCGTGTCTATGTCGAAAAGAATGCCGTCGAGCCCATATTTCTCTACTGCCTGTATGTGACATTTTGCAGCAATTTCAGGATCATCCCGATATTGCTTCATGGTGTAACCGGCTTCTTCTGCTGCCAGCATAAAATTGTGTAGCATAATGGGTCTCTTGTCAGGCCATTCGCCCTTTAGTGCTGCTGTAATTCTTTGATATCCGTTCAAAATGTTACTTTTTTATTTCTAAGGTAATATTTCCATTGCCTGTGAAGCTAACTAAGTGCTTATTTTTGGCTATTTCCCGGCTTTCAAATTCAATTATTTTGCCTTTTTCAGTTTTTATCTGAATCAATGATGGATTGCCTGTAAATGAAATGGTTAATGTGTTATCCCTATTTAAACTTACCATGTGGTAAACTATTCGTTCATTACTTTCTTCAATATTCAATAGCCTCAAAGAAGATGAGACGAGCAATGGATAGGATATTTCAGAACTGCTTAATGCCACGTCTATTTTGTTAGTCCCGGCAGTAAGCTTATCTTCTGGAATCTGCAAACTGTTTTTTATGGCTGCTCCATTTATTGAATAAGTAACCGTATTGCCTTCTCCGTCAAAGTTAAAATCTATCAGTTTATCCTGATATTCGTATTTTTCAATGCCTTTTACGAGCTGTGCCGGTTGCAATGCCAGTCCATAAGGCAGCCTTCTTACCGCCAGATTTCCCATGGCTCCAAACCATGCTCCCATGGTAAACATTTGGGGGCGTATCTGGTGGTTAGATCCCGGAGGATAATAGCCACTCATTTCCACCATGGAACCGGCCATGGGCAAATTTTCCCATGGGATATAACATTCTTTTGCAGCATAGTCGATGGCACCACGAACATCTGATTGATTGACCTGTGATAAATCGAGTGCTCCAATGATAGAAAAATAAGCTGCCAGAAAATAGTGGTCTCGTTTTTCCAGCAAATCATCAAAAAGCATCAGCCGGTATTTGTCAATATCAACATAGTTGGGATAAAAAGAAGGACAAGTAAGTGACCATATATAATCGGTTTCATCCATCCCATATTTTTCAGCAGTAATGGTTTTTCCTTCTGTACTAATCACTTCTCCGTAAAGAGGCAGGTCGTCAACAGCAAACATAAATTTCATTTTATCAGCCAGCGATGCTGCTTTTGTGGCATAATCGTTTTCAATTCCTTCGGCATGACACATGGCTTCCAGCATTTTGTAAACACTGTAGTTCAGCAGATTGACATAAATATCGTAGGATTTTTCTATTTTATGTCCTTTGTAAGGTGCCGGATCCCATCCCAGCACCGGTTTACCCACCGCATTGTCCCATCCAAAATCGCGGCTGTTGTGAAGGGGAGTTTCGCAATAGTAGTAACGAAAGAAAATCCCTTTCTCTTTATCAAAGCAATATCTTTCGAGCCAGTCAACCGATTCTCTTAAAAGATCCAGGTTATCGCCCGACACAAAAGTGTTTTTTCCGGTCTGTGTCCAATGTGTATAGGCAGGCCATATTGCAAAGAACGCCCCATCTTCCTGCCATTTGGTAATTTTTCCGTTTGCTAATTGTCCAAAGAAACGACCTCCGGGTCCTTCATCGCGAATTTCAGTAGGATTTTTTATTTGGAACTCCATCCACTTTTCCAGGGGATGTACCCAACCACTGTAACCTATCCACGGACATGCCAGACCTCCTTCTCGCACCCAGATAAGGTAGTAAATGTATTTGATGGAAGCATGTAAAGCCCCCGAATGGTCTTGAGAACTTACCCATATTCGTTTGTTAAAATCAACCAGATATTGAAGGCTGTCGTGATTACGAAAAATTACCTTCCCGTGTTTCAGTATCTTATCTACTTCGTCGTTTGTTTCCTTCAATTGTTCCGAAACAGTTTTTTTTGTAACATCCAATAACAGTTGTTCCACCGGCTCGTTTTGCAATTCTCCACCAATGTATAGCGGGCTGTTGGCGTTCAAATATGCTCTTGCATAAGTACTTCTGCCCCTGTCGGTTTGCAACTGGTGCTGAAATTTGCCATCACCAAGTAAAGCAACAAAACTAAAATCAAGCCCCCTGTCGGGATGATGGATATGGAATGTATTGTTGTTGCGTTTTACAATGCTATCTTGCTTATCAGATTTAAAATCAATCATTCCTTCATTTTCAAACCAAAGCATGAGGTATGGTTGGTCAAAAACAGTCGCAATGTGCAATTTGTGATTTTTATAATGGACTATGCTGTGCCAGGGGTTGTATTCGGTATCAATATAATCTGACGGTTTAAGCTCGGGAAAAAAGATTTTGTCGAACAAACGGGTATGGTCATCGCGGTTTGAAAAGTTACGCATCCAATATCCGTCTTCTTTTCCGGCCTGTGGCGAAATCCACAGCTCCAGTTCCTGTTTCGAAATATTGTACTCAATGCGTATCCCTGAAGGATTATGCATCAACAATAAAATATCAGGTGGCGGATTGTTTGCTCCATTTGCATACAATGCATCAGCACAGGTGAAAAGGACTGTAAAAATCAACAATTGCAAGCTGAATACAATTCGTTTTATCGATTTTTTTTGAAATAGTTTTTGGTGTAGTAAGTTGCTTGTTTGTTCTTTTAAATGCGTCATCATATAGTTTTTAATTTTATGCAAGTAAATAAATAAATCAAATATATGCCACCAAAATTTTTTCATTTTACAATACTATTTTATCTTTATTTTTTAAAATTTAGATGTTTTAAGCAAATATTGTGTTTTTCTCAATCAGATGCATTTATGAAACCCATTCTCAGCAAAATATCACATCCAAATGATTCTGCCATACTGGTAAAACATGATGTTGCGCCATATATTGATTACCCACTTCATTTTCATCCTGAATATGAACTGGTGTTGATAGAAAAGGGCTATGGCAGGCGAATCATTGGCGACCATGTAGATAATTTTACCGATGGCGACCTGGTTTTTTTGTCTCCCAATCTGCCTCACATCTGGCAATGTCACCCTGATTTTTATAAACAAGATGCTGAAATGCTTACTTCTTGTTATGTACTGCATTTTAAAAACGATTCGCTGGGTCAGTTCTTTTTTGATATGCCGGATTTGCTCCCAATCAAAAAATTGTTTGCAATGGGAGAGCAGGGTATTTTGCTTAAAGGCAGACTCAAAAAGCAGATTGCTCAAAACCTTGTAAAGCTGTATCATACCCAGGGAATTGACCGTTTACAACTATTTTTAGATATTCTTAAACGCATTTATTATTCGAAAGAAACAGAGCTTTTATCTTCAGAATTTTACATCAATCCGTTGAAAGAGAGCGACAAACAACGTTTTACTGTTATTTATGAGTACATCATGCAAAATTTTAAAGCAGATATCAGGATAGATGATGTTGCTAAAAGGTTAAATATGACTCCTACCTCGTTGTGTCGTTATTTTAAGAAGCAATCGGCTAAAACCTTAGTAGAGTTTATCAATGAGATACGCATTAAATATGCCTGCCGCTTATTAAAAAACACGGAACAAAACATTACAGAAATTTGCTTTGAATCCGGATTTAATAATCTTTCCAATTTTAATCGCTGCTTTCGAAAAGTTATGAATAGCAGTCCCGCTGAATACAGAAAAGCATAAAAAAAGCTTCCCATAAGAAATTCGGGAAGCTTTTTCAAATAATCAAAAAATGTTTTAATATTTAAAAATTTTACCGCCTGCTATTACCTGCTTCGATTTTTCATCGAAAGTGGCACGTTGTCCGGTACGTAATGCAGCAGTAACCATAATATTGGCAATAGAATGGCTGTAACCGGCTTCAACAGGAGCATTGGTTTTTACGTTGTTAGTATCTTATCAATAATTTTCTTGCCAAAAAAAGCAAGAAAATTATTGATAAGATACTTAACGAATTTGCTGATTTTGTTATGAACCG
>CAZVTW010000407.1:0-5398 GCA_964629805.1 uncultured Bacteroidales bacterium
CTTTGAAGGGGCATAGTTTTATGATTATCCTTTTTAGCCATTTTGTAATAAAAATCAAAGTTGATGTAACTTTTTAATAAAATTATGGTATACTATAATACTGAATTTAATTAACGACACACCAAATACACATATGGGATACAATGTATTAAAAATGCTTATTGAATCTGCATGTGCCGATGGATTAGTAACAGAAAGGGAATATATGCATCTGAAGGAACAAGCCAGGGAAGATGGAATCACTGATGAGAAACTTAATGTGATGATTCGGGATGAGTTAAATCATGTGAATAATGAAATTCTGGCTCAGCGTTCAGGAATCCTCACTTCGGGGAACTCCAAGAAAAACATTTAGAATGGGAAATAAAACAAGTTTTATTGATTATTTGTGACTATTGATAAATCCTCTCCTAAAAATAAGATTTTCGCCTCTACTGAATAAAAAAGACAATATAACGCAGTATCTGGCAACAATAAAGCTTTAGGAGTGGACTCATAAATGAAGTGTATGAAATATTCTATTACACATCCTTAATTTTATTCCCTATGACTGGCACCGAGATTATTATCCTTGTTCTGGGTATTATCATCTTTTTTTCGATTTTTCGGTTTATTCTTAAAACCATCATCAGAATTATCCTGTTGATTATATTTTTCCTAATTGTAGCTTATTTTCTTCTCTACTGGAATGGCGGTATACTTGAAATTGGTGATTCCGGACCTGTAATTGAAGATTTATATCATGAATACTGCCATGATGAAGGCAATGAAGTAAGATGCGAATGCATAGTCAAGCCGGTCAGAGCATATTTTTTTACAACTTATTCCAAAACTGAGCGTGAATCTATCTCAAAAAATAAATTAAAATCTGTTGGTGTTCTATTGAAAGGACTTGAAAGGAACAAACACGAAATTAAGCAATGTCTGAGAGAACATGGCGCTCTGGATGAATGGGATAACTTTATGAGTGATATAAAAGAACTGGAAATATCTAATAAAATCAATAATTCACTTGAAGAATTGAATCAATTTTTTGAATCCGGATAGTACATATTGCCTTTTGTCAAATATATATTTAGTAACCATAGAAAAAAAATATTTTCTTTAGATAAAAAAAACATGCGTCATTTTTCTGAAATATGTCACTGATTTTACGAATCGGGGTAGTTTATCATGTCTAAAACAAGTTTTTTATCTTTTTCTAATTGATGCTTTAATGAATTAATATTTTCAAATTTCTTCTCTTCTCTTATCCTGGTATGGAAAAAAATCTTTAATTCTGTACCATACAAATTTTCATTAAAATTAAAAATATGAACTTCAATGCGGAATTGTCCTCCGGCATGATCAATTGTGGGCCTGCATCCAATATTTAACATGGCAGGATACCGTTTATTTTGATATTCAACTTCAACAGCATACACACCGTTTTTCGGAAGCGCTTTATACATGTCAACCTTCAGATTAGCCGTTGGAAATTCAATTTTCCGTCCGAGTTTGTCTCCCTTTACAACAGAACCATGAAGAACGTAGTTGTATCCCAGCATATTGTTCACCTGTTGTATATCTCCATGTTCGAGCGCCTGTCTAATAAGTGTAGAACTCACGTGCTGATCACCCAGTTGAAATGGTTCTACCTTTTCCACCTGAAAACCAAATTGCCGGGCATACATTCTCAGATTATCAATATTTCCTTCTCTGTCATGTCCAAAATGATGATTAAAGCCTACAACCAAAGTATCAACATATATTTTTTTTACCAGATAGTCACGAATAAATTCCAGTGATGATAACCTGGAAAATTGAGGAGTAAAAGGCAATACAACGGTAAAGTCTATTCCTTTATTCCTGAAAAGAGCTAATTTCTCATTCAAAGTGCAAAGCAGTTTAATGGATACATTCGAATTATTGAGTACAAGACGCGGATGCGGCCAGAAAGTAAAAACAAATGTATGTCCCCCTTTTTGCATCGCAATCTCTTTCAGGCGACTGATTATTTTATCATGCCCCAGGTGCAGACCATCAAACATTCCAACAGTAACAACGGGAGTCTTTATACGTATTCCTGGTATTTCCCTGAATATTTTCACCGAACCGAATATTAATTTGTAATTCACAAGATAGGAATGTGCAAAAGTAGTAAAACCAATGAAGAAGTAAATAGTTTATGATATGTTGCTAAGAAAATTAAAAAATTCCATACCCGGAAAAACCGGAACAGATGATTTTTGTAATTCTGCCTGATTTGAGCCTTAACCAGACAGCCAGCCTGCAACCGTCAGCTTCATAACAGTATTTTATGAACTCAGTAAATTCGAAAGATAAAGGCGCAAGGCATCGTTTAATCCCGGAGTCCCGACATACTTGATGTCGGGATGAGGAGTTAAACGATGCCTTGCAACGCATAGATTTCGAAAATTACTGAGTTCAGATTTTATGCTAAAAAACACAAAAAAAATGAAGCGCCTGATTATGACGATTTAAACGAACGGAAATAATTCATGCCAAACCATTTCCATTTGATTTCCATAATTTTATATAAAAAGGATTGTATAACAAGCCCTTGATTTTACTATCGAAATAAAATAATTTTCTATCATATATTCATAACTTTTCAAAACTAATCCCGCTTGTTTATTGTTTATACTTTAGAAACCTGGTTATATATAAACAAGAAATGAATTTTCATCTCATTTTTTTATATTTTTTTTCATTTACCAGCGTTAAAAAAAGATATTATTTATTGACGGGGATAAAAAATCTTTTATCTTTGTAAACAGAAATATGATAATTTAATAACCAAAAAAAATAAGTACATTATGGAAAACAGTTCAAAAATTATTGCTGCATTCTTAGCAGGAGCAGCGGCTGGTGCAAGTTTAGGTCTGTTACTGGCCCCTGATAAAGGCGAAGAAACACGTAAAAGGCTCAGAAGTTCAATCAATGAATTTGGAGACAAAGCAAATGAGCAATACACAAAGTATAAAGATCAATTTATAAAAGATCAATTTATAAAAGATCAGGGTAAAAAATAATTCTTTTAACTAAAAATCCGGTTTGAAAACTGCAATATAATTTTCTACCCGGATTTTATTTACAGATCCACATTGTATGGACAAATATAGCGAAACTCTTACGCGTTTTTTTAATGATGCGAAAAGGTATTTTGAGGTTCGATATGATCTGGCAAGACTTGATTTTATTGATAAATTAGCCTTTTTTACATCCTTTTTTATCAAATTTTTGATTTTTGTCTTGCTTTTTACATCGTTCTTTCTTTTTATTTCTTTTGCCCTTGCATATTATCTTGGAAATCTTTGGAGGACTTATTACGGTGGTTTTTTGGCTGTTGCAGGTATTTATTTAATATTCGCTATTATCATTATAATTTTTAGAAAGCAATTGATTTCAAATCCGGTCCTGAAAATGATGTTAAAAAAAATGTTTAACCAAAAATCAAAACAAGGGTAAAATGGATCGAAAAGAAATAGAATTTATAAACAAACAAAACGATATTGAATATCAAAAATATCGTTTAAAACGAAAACTTAGAAAAAGAGAGAAAACACTAAGGAAACGTTTTAATGAAGTGAAGGAACAAAACAGACCAAAAAATCTTGTTTTTAATATTGCCGAAGGATTAGGAGCAGATGGCGATCTGTTCAATACATTAATTCCTATATTAGTAAGATATGGGAAACAACTATCAAGAGCAGATTTATTTAAACAAGTTAAAAAATCACCCAGGAGTAGTTTATTGGTTTTATCAGCAGGTCTCAGTCTGGGATTATTATCATACCTGTTGTTTAAATCGAAAAAAATGAAGGAAGAATATTTTCCTGAAGACCATAATCAATATGATTAGCATAGAGCGCCAGGCAATGGTTTATTCATTTCAATAATACCTTTTGAAGTTAATTACAGAAAATATTTTTTGCTTATGGATATTTTAAAACAAATCAGCAAATCACCAAAAACAAGCTTACTTGTTATAACTGCCGGAGTCAGCGTGGGATTATTGTCTTATTTACTCATGAAAACAAAAAGTAAGGAAGACTATCATGGGGGTAATCAGCATGATTATCAGGCTTATTATGATGAAGATGACTATAAAAATTACGATCAACCCAATGAAGTTATTTTTTAACAAACATAACATTGTAAATTCATAAAATCAGAATAACCTGCTTTTTATTACAAGCAGGTTTTTTTATGATTTCAATTTTTCTCCGCAGTGTTTGCAATAAATAGCATCCGGATCATGTCCTTCAGCCCGACACTCATGGCATACAACAGCGCCAACATTTTTTTTCATTTCCGATGATATTTCAGCAGAAACAATACCAGTTGGTACAGCAATAATTGAATAACCTAATATCATAACAAATCCTGCAATGAGTTTACCCAACGTTGTTACAGGAGCAATATCTCCATATCCAACTGTTGTGAGAGTTACAATTGCCCAGTATATAGACTGTGGGATACTGGTGAAACCACTTTTAGGGCCCTCGACCAAATACATGAGTGTGCCGATTATAATGACAAGCATGACCACGGCATACAAAAATACACTTATTTTGGCTTTACTGGCTTTCAGAGAAGATACAATAACGGTACTTTCAGATACATAACGTGATAATTTTAATATCCGGAATACCCTCAATAATCTCAAAGCCCGAATAATCATCAGGTGCTGTGTGCCGGTTATTACCAAAGCCAGGTAAGTGGGTAAAACAGACAATAAATCAATGATGCCATAGAAACTAAAGATATATTTACACGGGTGCTTTACTATCCAGACTCTTACAAGATACTCAAAACTAAAAGTAATGGTGATAGCCCATTCTATTGATCTCAGCAATTCTCCATGTGCTTCATTTATAGCATTAACACTTTCCATCAGGACTGCGAAGACACTTAGAAGAATAATAACCAAAAGACCAATGTCAAATAATCTTCCATTGGGCGTTTCAGCTTCAAATACAATTACATATAGTTTTTCTTTAAATGCAGAAATATCCATGTCTTTAAAGTTTTTCGGTTAACAATCTGTTGAAAGGCGGGAAAAAAAGGAAGGAAAGCAAAGGAAGGAATTAGGGTGTTTAAAACGTAAAAACCGGCAAACCACGATATGTATGCACAGTTTGCCAGGTTTAATTCTTCAGATCATTATCTTCAAGTTGAAAGATTTCCTCAAGCTTAACATTGAAATACTTGGCTATCTTTAAAGCAATAACTGTTGAAGGTATAAATTTACCTGTTTCAATTGCATGAATGGTCTGTCTGGAGACATTGATATTTTTAGCTAATTCAGCCTGCGTTATTCTGTTCCTGGCTCTTTCAACTCGAATACTATTAATCATTACTGTAATTATTTCAGGTTAAAATATAACTTCTT
>CAZVTW010000408.1:0-5377 GCA_964629805.1 uncultured Bacteroidales bacterium
CAGGGAACATGAAATTTTCGCTGAACGGCGCACTGACAATTGGCACGTTGGACGGGGCTAATGTTGAAATACGCGAAGAAGTGGGTGACAATAACTTTTTCCTGTTTGGCCTGACTGCTGATAAAGTCATGGAACTTAAATCGCAGGGGTATAACCCACGTCAGTATTATGACCATAATCCTGTTTTACAGGAAGTGCTGGATTTTGTTATGACCGGGGCGCTGGCAAGTGGTGACAGAGACTTGTTTAAACCCTTGGTGGATAATCTGCTGTATGATGATCCATTTCTTGTCCTTGCTGATTTCCAGTCATACATTGACGCCCAGGAGCAGGTATCACAGCTCTGGGCCGACCGTGATGAATGGACAAAAAAATCAATCCTGAACAGCGCCCGTATGGGTAAGTTCTCTTCTGACAGGTCAATTAGTGAATATTGTGATGAGATATGGGGGAAGAGGGGGAGAAGTTAGGAGTTAGGAGTTTGTAGTTAGGAGTACACTGTCCCGAAAGTTTTATATAGGTTATTGACAATTTTATATTTTTGTTGAGGATTATCGAAAAAAAACAACATACCATGAAAATATTTAAATTCCCGGCATTATTGACTTTGGCCGGACTTGCGGCATGTACTCAGCAACCGAAGGAAAAACAATCAACTTCAGAAGAAAAAACAGAAAAACATTCACAACCGAATATTGTGCTGATTATGGCTGATGATGTAGCGCCACAGCATCTGGGATGCTACGGCGGAAAGATACCCACACCCCATCTTGACCGGCTTGCCGGCGAAGGAATGAAATTTAACCGGGCTTATGCCCCGTCATCAGCCTGCACGCCCAGCCGCTATGGTATCATGACAGGGCAATATCCCGGGCGTTGCACCAGTGACGAGTTTATAGAAGGGAATCCTGTCAGTGAGCCATACCTGATAGCCTGGAACACACCAATTACAGCAGAAAATACCACCATACATAAAATATTATCACAGGCAGGTTACTATACCGGTTATGTCGGTAAATTTCACATTGGCCCCCTGGAATTTGACAATCCGGAGTCGAATGAAGACATCCCGGATATTGACCCGGCCCTGGCCCCTGACACAAAAGAAGCAGACAGTTTGCTGGCCACATATCAGAAGGTGATTTCTGATAAGGTCAGGGAATTATCAGGTTGCCATTTTACGGCATCCATCCAGTGGGAAAATCCTGAGGGTATTCCCATAAAAGCTGTGGCGCGTCATAACCTGGAATGGACAACCAATGGCGCTGTTGAATTCCTGCAAAAAGCGTCAAAACAGGACAAGCCCTTTTTTCTCCATCTGAATTCAACAGCACTTCACGGGCCGAATCATATTGACGATCTCAGAACAGATGCACATTTTACACCCGGGGGCCGGACAGAAAATCCATATGAATATCATCCGCCACGCAGTACAATATTTGAGCGTCTTGATAAAGCCGGTATACCTTATGAGAACATTCCGAATCATAAAAAACATTATCATACCGGCATCATCTACATGGATGATCAGGTTGGAGCCATTCTTAAGCAACTTGATGACATGAAAATTTCAGATAACACCATTGTTATTTACACAGCAGACCACAGTACAGAACCCGGGAAATCATCGTGTTATGAAAAAGGCCTGAAAGTTCCTTTTCTTGTTCGCTGGCCGCAGACAATACAAGCTGGTACAGAGAATAATGAGCTTGTGCAGTTTGTTGATTTCCTGCCCACTTTTGCCTCATTGGCAGGACATGAATTACCGGACGATGTGACACCCGACGGTGTGGATTTTTCTCCTGCTTTCAACGGGCAGCCTCTTGACAGGGAATATTTATACAGTGAAATGGGCTACCTGAGATCAATCTTCAATGAAAAGTATAAATACATTGCCATGCGTTTCCCTGAACAAACAGTTGACAAACTTCAAAGTGGCGACATAGAAATACTTTGCCACCTGGGACGTGAAATCAGCGGTTTTGCCAGTATCGTATCAAGCTATTTCCCGGGTTATTTTGATGCAGACCAGTTGTATCATCTTGACAATGACCCCTCCGAACAACATAATCTTGCTTACAAAAAGGATTATGCAGACATAAAAAACAACATGCAGGGAGCGCTGAAAAACAAATTAAACACTTTCAGACATCCTTATTACATGAAAGATACTTCATTTATGAACCTGCCTGAATACAAAGCCGGGATAAACAAAGCAAAAGAAAAAGGCATCAGTGTTCCCTGGTGGGACAGGAATATCAACTTTCCGCCGGATTCGGGAGAGGTATTTTATTTTTGACATTGAGATTGACATTACGTTAAAACCAAAAAAAATTAAAATAACTATTAATATGAAAAAAGACCGATGCAGGCACTAAAAAATAAAATTTATGAAATCTGTTCAGTTAACCAAAGAACCGCCCAGGGATATAGATGGAATTATTTCAAAGCTCAGATTAAGAAAAGGGCTTATGTCATACTATTTTTTTGGGTATTTTTTCATTGCTTTGGCATTGTTCCCTGTTATTTTTTTCCTTTTTACAGGTGTCCACAAAATGAATAGTGAAATAATCATTTTACTGATAATAAGTCTTTTAATTGCCGTCTTAGTGGGGTTACTGATGATCAGGACAGCAAGGTTAAAACTCAATAAAAGACTTTTTGCCATCCGTGATGGTGTAATAATAGAAGCAATGGCTATAAAGCATGGCAGAAGTTTTGTGTTTTGGAAATCCGAAAGGGATTTTACTGTCTTATTGGAATTTACTGGTCCGGATTCGAAAAAATACCATCACACCATACAATCGGGCAGCAGATCTCTTCATTATGCATTAACCCTTCAATCCAAAACTATGGGTTTTTATGATATAAAATCCGGCTTTTTGTTGTTTCCGGTTGAAATAGGTCTCAGGACGAATATAAAAGACGACATTGTTGAGATGTACTTTGGTACACCTTATCAGAGATGAACATAACAACATATGGCAACTGAGATATTCAAAACAGCATCAGAAAATCTTAAAGCGCTTGGAATACATAAAGGAGACACCGTTTTAGTGCATTCATCATTGCGTACATTGGGTAATTACCCCAATAAAGCCCAAATGATAACAGAGGCTTTAAAAAAAAGTGTAGGTGATGATGGTACGCTGCTCATGCCTGCCTTAACTTATAAAACTGTGACAAAGAAGAACCCGGTTTTCAATATAAAAGAGACACCTTCCTGTGTAGGTTGGCTCACAGAGTATTTTCGAACACAACCAGGGGTGCAAAGAAGCCTGCATCCGACACATTCAGTTTGTGCATTTGGTAAAAATACCGAATACCTTATTGGAGATCACCAGCTGGATAATACACCCTGTGGAAAATATTCCCCTTTCAGAAAATTAAGGGATGTTAATGGCAAAATTCTCTTTCTGGGTTGCAGTTTGAATGCAAACACATCAATGCATGGCGTTGAAGAATTGTCTGAACCCGGGTATCTTTTCGGAAAAGAATTGGAATATACACTGATTTTAGGCAATGGTGATATATTGAAAAAGAAATACATAACTCAAAATTTCAGAGGATTTGAACAACATTACGACCGGATTCTAAACATTCTCTCACAAGATGATTATTCTTTTGGCAAAGTGTTAATGGCTGATTGTTATTTAATGCAATCCAATTCTTTATGGGAAAAGGCTCACAAGCAGTTATGCGATATCCCGTTTTATTTTGTTGAAAAAATTAATGAATAAACCACACCTGGTATTAATAAAATTGAAATACATAAGCGAAAGAAGTACCATGGTATATATTTTGGAGTTGATATGGAAAGTAATCATAAATTGTTTTATATGTTTGAACGGGAACTGACAATATTGCTTCATGTGGTTATTGCCTCATGCTTATCCGGGATCATAGGTTTAGAGCGTGAAAGAGTGGATAAACCTGCCGGTATACGGACAAATATGCTGGTTGGCGGCGCTGTTGCACTTATAGTGGCGCTTGGTAAAATCATTGTCAGAGATTTTTCTACCAGTGAACTGGCAGGATTTATCAGCGCCGATCCTACCAGGGTGATTCAGGCTATTATTGTTGGAATAAGCTTTATCGGCGCTGGTATGGTTCTGCAAATTGAGGAAGAGAAAAAAGTGAAATACCTGACAACGGCTGCAACCATACTTTTTTCAACAGGTATAGGTATTGCCGTTGCCCTGTATCAATATGTTCTGGCAGTTGGAATAACAATTTTTATCCTGATTATAAATTATCTTATCATCTTTGTAGAGCGAATTTTTATAAAGCACAAAAAGAAATAGCCTTACCCAGTTTTTTACTTTTCACTTTTTTAAATCAAACTCTGCTGAGTCGTTTGTTTCAAACAATTTTTTTTGTCCGCACACAATAATTTCGACCGGATCAGCCCAGCCTTTGTCAAAATCAATACGGAGCTTTTGATGATTTATGGTCAGTTTTATCCAGTGACTCCGGTACCTGATATGCAATCTCAATGATTTGATATCATCCGGTAGTCTTGGGTTAAGCCATAATCTGTCATCCCTTATTTCAAGCCCGGTGTAGCATCGTTGTATGATATCTACGGTACCTGCCATAGCCCCGAGGTGAATACCCTCCGGAGTGGTTCCGCCCTGCACATCTTTAAAGTCACTCAACAATGCCTTCCTGAAATTTGCCCATGATTGCCGGCGATCAGACCTGGCATACACCCAGGAATGAATGACCTGACTGAGTGTTGAACCATTTGAGGTGATTTTGTGGTAATATTCTATGTTTTTTGGTATACTTTCTTTTTTAAAAGTATAATCCAACTGCTTAAACATTTCAACCAGTTTATCAGAAGAAAATAAGTAAAAAAGCATAATAACATCAGCCTGCTTACTTGCCCTGTAATAATTGGGCGAGTCATTTTCTTTCTCAAGGATTCGGTCAAGGCGCATAACTTCGCCATATTGTTCCCGGTATTTTTTCCAATCCAGTTCTTTTAGTTTATCAAATCCTTCAAACTGCATAATAATATCATTGTCCCCGAAAGGGATATACATTTTTTTTGTCAGTTTTTTCCACAACTTCAGGTCCTTCATCGCAAAACCAACCTTGCGGGAAATTTCATCTGTCATTTTTTGGTCAAACATTTCAACCATATTGAGTGCACACTGAATAACCCAGACGGCCATAAAATTGGTATACGCATTATTATTCAGGCCGGGAGCTTCCGAATCCGGATATCTTGTATGATATTCATCCGGCCCCATAACGCCTCTAATTTCATATCTGTCACGTTTCGGATTATATTCTGCAATAGATGACCAAAAAAGCGCTGTACTGAAAATGATTTCAGCGCCATAGCTTGTTAAAAAATCCATGTCTTTGG
>CAZVTW010000409.1:0-5367 GCA_964629805.1 uncultured Bacteroidales bacterium
GCCGGAAACAATATCCGGCCCTCAATCAAAAATCAATAAAACCATGAAAAACTACATCTTAAACCGCTTCTTTACTTCATCCCAATCTATCACATTCCAAAAAGCCTGTATATATTCAGGTCTTTTGTTTTGATATTTAAGATAATAAGCATGTTCCCAAACATCAAGACCTAAAATTAATTTTTTTGCCTGGTGTTCTGACACGTCCATAAGTGGATTGTCCTGATTTGGTGTTGAACAAACAAAAAGGGTTCCATCCTCTTTTTGTGCAAGCCAGGCCCAGCCTGAACCAAACCGTGTGGTTGCTGCATTTGAAAATTCTTTCGTAAAATCATCAAACGATCCAAAAGCCTTTTCTATTGCCTGCAACAATTCTCCTGTGGGTTTACCGCCTCCGCCAGGAGACATAACGTCCCAAAACAAATTATGATTATAATATCCACCGCCATTGTTTCTAACTGCGACGGGGCTATTTGAAACACCGGTAAGAATTTCTTCAATACTTTTTCCTTCCAAATCTGTTCCTTCAACAGCTTTGTTCAGTTTAGCAGTATAACCACCATGATGTTTTGTATGATGTATTTCCATCGTTCTTGCATCTATGTGTGGTTCTAAAGCGCTATAGTCATATCTTAATGATGGCAATGTAAATGTCATACTCTATATTTTTTATTGTTTTTATTCTTGTTTTGATAATATAACAACAACAAAATATAATTGTTTATAATTAGTCTAAATAAAAATAATATTTATTTGATATTTTTTTAATTACAGAGCCCGGTAATGGATTCGTATAGTTCATCAAAAAATTAATAATCATCAAAAAAAACATAAAAGATTTTCAGGAATTAGACAAATAATGATATTTTCGTAAAAAATTTCAACGATGAGAAAAAGAATTCGCTGGGGTATTCTCGGTCTTGGAAATATTGCACACAAATTTGCCCTGGGATTGCAGGTCTTACCCGAAGCCGAACTTTATGCCGTAGGTTCACGGTCACAACAAAAAGCAGATGCATTTGCATATACCTACAATGTTCCACGGGCATTCGGTTCATACTCAGAGCTTGCTTCGTGTGATGAAGTTGATGTTATATATATCTCCACCCCGCATAGTCACCATTTTGATAATACATTGATGTGCCTGGAAAACAAAAAAGCAGTATTATGTGAAAAACCATTGGCTGTTAATTCATCACAGGTTGAAAAACTAATCGCTGTGGCACAACAAAACAATGTGTTTTTAATGGAAGCTTTGTGGACACGGTTTCTACCTAAGATAGAAAAAACATTTGAACTCATCTATGAAGGAAGAATCGGAAACATCCAACACGTATCAGCTGATTTTGGTTTCTGTGCACCTTATGATCCCGGCAAACGGCTTTTCAACCCGGAGTTGGCCGGAGGAAGTCTCCTTGATATCGGTATTTACACGATATTTTTTGCATACTTGTTTCTCGGTATGCCGGAAACAATCAATTCTACAGTTTCTATTGGTAAAACCGGGATTGATGAGCAGTGTGCCATGACTTTCAGCTACAAAAATGGTGAAATTGCTCAACTTTTTTCCTCAATCATTGCCGAAACTCAACTCACAGCAAACATTTGCGGAGATAAAGGTCACATTACAATTGAAAAACCATTGTTTGCACCCTCAAACATTTTTGTCAGCGATATCTCCGGCAACAAAGAATATTATAAAATACCCTCCCTGGGAAACGGATATAATTACGAAGCACAGGAAGTCATGGATTGTTTCAAACAGGGAAAAATTCAATCAGATGTTTATACCTGGGAAGATTCAAAGAATATTATGAAAATCATGGACACAATACGATCACAACATCATTTGACTTATCCATTTGAAAAATGAAAAAAAACATTTCACCAACGCAAATAACCGGCGCTATCCTCGCAGCCGGTTTGTTTATACATGCGGGCTGTAGTCCTCAGGAAAAAAAATCTGAACAAAACGGGGAAAATGATACAAGACCAAATATGTTACTCATCCTTGCAGACGATATGGGGTTTTCTGACATAGGATGCTTTGGTTCGGAAATTAAAACACCGAACCTGGACAAACTTGCAGAGCAGGGTGTCCGGATGAGCAGTTTTTACAATAATGCCCGCTGTTGCCCGTCGCGGGCAGCGCTGCTGACAGGTCTCTATCCACACCAGGCAGGAATCGGGGGGATGACGGATACGGATGTTCCAATACCCGAATACCAGGGATATTTAAATGATAACTCTGTGACAATAGCTGATGTATTGCGGAATGCAGGATATTCAACCTATCTTGCCGGAAAATGGCATGTTGGAGAAGAAAAGGGTCAATGGCCTCTTGATCATGGTTTTGACAGATGTTTCAGTTCAATAAAAGGCGGAGGCAGTTATTTTGATTTTCTCCCATACAGGAATGAAAGCTGGCCTCCCGGCAATGAAATCGTTGTGGTTGAGGATGACCAGCAAATAGAACCACCTGATACGATGTTCTATGCCACTGATCTCTACACCGATTATGCCCTGAAATATATCAGGGAACATAATCATAAAAAGCCCTTTTTCCTTTATGTCGGTTATACAGCCCCTCACTGGCCATTGCACGCCTTGCCGGAAGATATTTCCAAATACAAAGGGAAATACCTGATAGGCTGGGATTCACTGAGACAGCAACGATTCAGGAAACTGAAAGATATGGGGCTCATTCATCCGGATACGAAACTGTCAGACAGATTTGAAGCTGTTGAGGACTGGGATTCTCTATCAAAAGAAGAGAAAGAAAAACAGGCACATCTCATGACTGTTTATGCAGCCATGATCGACCGCATGGATCAAAATATAGGCCGCCTGATCAACCAACTTGAACAGGAAGGATACTCAAAAAACACCCTTATTATTTTCCTGTCGGATAATGGTGGGTGTTCGGCAGGAAACCTGGCATACAGCAAATACAGCCACCCACGTTTCGACCCTGAAGCACCGGCCGGTACCCCGGAATCTTTTACAGGCTATGGCAAGGCCTGGGCAAACGTGAGTAACACACCTTATCGCCTGTTTAAAGCAAAAACACATGAAGGAGGTATTGCATCACCCTTTATTGCCTGGTTTCCGCAGCGGTTTAAGAAAGGTGTTATTTCTGATGTACCAGGGCATATAACAGACATTATGCCAACCCTGGCCGGATTAGCCAAAACCGAATACCCGGAAAGGTTTGAAGGAGAACAAATTAAACCCCAACAGGGCATGAGTCTTTTACCTGTTTTTGAAGGGCCGGGTACTGATGCACTTCGTACATTTTATTTTGAACACATGGGCAATTGCGCTGTCATAGAAGGAGACTGGAAAGTAGTAAAACTTCGTGATCAAAACTGGGAATTGTATAACATCAGGACAGACAGGAGCGAAACAAAGAACCTTGTAGATAAAGAACCGGACATTGCAGGAAAACTCATTGAAAAATATGTCAGCTGGACAAAAAAGAACAGGGTACTACCCAGGGACGAGGTAGAAAAAGCGATACCATATCAGTTTTAAATACCTGATTTGTCTGCCATATCCGGAATGGTCACAAAAAATGTTGTCCCTTCATTTTCTTTGCTTGTAAAATTGATAGCGCCATTGAGTATATCAACATATTCTTTGCTAATGGTAAGGCCAAGGCCTGTACCTTTTATATTAAAGACATTGTCTGAACGGAAAAACCGCGTGAATAGCCTGTGGTGGTCTTGTTCAGGAATGCCCAGGCCATAATCTTTCACGCTAAAAACAACCTTTTCTTTTTCAATCCGGGCTTTAAATTCAACTTTTTCGTTGTCCGGGGAATATTTCATCGCATTTGACAACAGATTTGAAAGAATGTGGATGAGTAATTTTTTGTCTGAAACAAAACCTGTTTGCTCACCTTCTATGTGTATTTGAATATTGTGTTTATAATTATCACCAAGTTCCATTTCACGTTTTAATTCTTCTGCAAGTTCTTTTACGTCTATAAAACCTGTCTCCGGTTTTACTTTTCCTTCTTCGACACTACTAATGCGCAGGACATTATCCAACAGATTGGACATACGGTTTATTGCTGTGGTGATCTGTGTAAAATGTTTACCGGCTTTTTCTTTATATTCGCTTTCTCCAAGATACATTTGAAGTATTTCGGATGATGAGAGGATAATACTGAGGGGTGTCCTGAACTGGTGAGAGACCGTAGCAACAATCTGTGATTTAAAATTACTGAGTTCCATCTCCTGTTTCAGGGATTCCTGGAGTTGTTTTCTTGTCTTTTCAAGTTCACTGACCTTGTTGTTCAACTCCTTTGTCCGGCTCTCTACGAGTTGCTCAAGGCGGTTTTTATAAGATTTTAGTTCATTCTCGGCAATTTTTTTAAACGTAATGTCACGGCAAAAGCAGGTATATTGTTCTTTGTATGACCTGACTGCATCTATCATCACCCAGACATCCATACCGTTTTTGTGGCTGATCTTAATTTCATCAATAGCCAGACCTGTTTTTATGAGTTTATCAAAAAACTTTTTTTCGCGTTTTGTCTCATCCCTGAAAAAGTAATTGCGGAAATGTTTGGATATCAATTCCTTTTCAGTAAAACCGGTAAGGCTTTCTGATGAAGGATTCGTTTCAATAATGATGCCCGATTCATCCAGGATAAATATGGCAGCAGGGGAATATTTAATATAATTTTTATACCGGGTTTCGCTCTCAATGAGTTTTTCCTTCACATAGCTGTTTTTCAGGGCTATGGCTGCAAGTTCTCCAAAAGCTTCTGCCAGGAACGCATCACGCGGGACAAATCCTCCCTCCTTGTTAGCCAGTCCCATTAAACCTACTGTTTTATTATCAATTAAGAGTGGAGCAAACAATACATTTTTTAATTCAACATGTTTTGCGGGAACAAATTTTGCATGTTCGCTTTCACCGAAATGATTATCATATACGGCTTTCCCTTTCTTATATGCTTCAGCTCGTAATCCCCTGACGGGCATGGGCAAATCAGGGTCTACGTTGCAGGGAAGTCCGCCTGCATCCAGAAACAAAACCTCATTTTCATGACCATCGTCATTCAATAATGCGACATAACCTGATTGTGCTCCTATCAGGTCTTTGCAATAGATAAATATTTTTTTTGCTGATTTTTCGAATGATTCATCCTCCATCACTGCCCTGGTTCCTTCCAGTAATGATAATGTTTCTGCTGCTTTTTGTTTAACCTGCTCTAAAGCATTTTCTTTAAGTTGTTCTGATTCCTTCAGTTCTGTTATATCTGAAATGAATCCTTCGATAAACTGAAATATCCCCTGTGGATCATAAACTCCCCTACCCCGTTCCCAAGCCCATTTCAAGTCACCATCTTTGTGA
>CAZVTW010000410.1:0-5347 GCA_964629805.1 uncultured Bacteroidales bacterium
CTGTTGTGGCCTGCAGAACAATTGTTGCATCACCAAAACTATCCTCTGTAAATGAAAGCGTTAGAATCGAATCCTTAATTGTGGTGCTAACAAGTGAAGTATTGGAGTTTGATGTAACAGATATATCCATGTTCCCTTCCCGGGCGAAAACATCACTAATATCAAATGTTTTTGGCGGAGCGTCCTCATCAACCTGAAGATTCTGAATAGGGCCGGTTACTTTAATCGGGTCTCCAACCTCAACTTTTTTGCAAATAATATCACTGGCCTGACCAGTGTTGGGGTCGGAAACTATCAGACAAACATTATATTCACCCGGCTGTTGGTAAACATGATTTGGAGAAGTTGTTGTCGAATCAACGGAACCATCGCCAAAATCCCAGACAGCACGACCCGGTTTCCCGAAAGCTGAACTAAAGAAATCAGTTGGATAACCGCCACTTTTAAATTGCGAGGACAACTCTTCCCAGATAAAATCAGCTGCAAATTTCGTCTCATTCGAGACGTTAATGATTTTCATCGCTCTGCCCTTACAACCATTCGTTGAGTTTTGAATATTTAATATAACAGTATAGAAACCTGCTTCGTCATATTGATGGACAGGGTCTTTCTCGGTACTTTTATGTTCATCGCCAAAATCCCAGGTATATGAGTCAGGATTACCTTTCGACTTATTAACAAATGCCACTGATTTCTTTTCTTTATTTGTGGTATAAATAAAATCAGCGAAACAATCTGCTTTAACAGAGACATTTTTGCAGGTTGTTTTGGAAATTCCTTTTTTATTCAAAACAGTGAGACAGACATTATAATTACCACCTATATCAAACGTATGCTTTGGGTCCTGCCTCTCTGATTTTGTGCCATCATCAAAATTCCAGATATATTCAACTATTTCACCATTTGATTGATCAAAGAATTGTACATCCAGTTCATTTGCCCTGTGGACAAAATCTGCTTCAACATCCTGTCCAACTTCTCCAACAAGTATTGTTTCCTCATAATAATCCATACATCCGATTATATCGTTCCAGATGGTAAGACTAATTGTATAATAACCAGGGAAATCATACTGATGACCAGGATTCTCCGTGTACGCCGTATGTCCGTCACCAAACTCCCAGTACATTTCGGAGAAATCACCAATCTCTTCATTTTTAAATTTGGCTGTGTAACTGTCCTTTTCGATATATGTTGAAAATCTGGCATTACATTTTACCTGTCCCACCTGAATTGGCTCTTCATAAACATCAAAACAAAATTCATCACCGCTAACAACCAGGCTGACAAAATAAATACCAGCTTCATCATAGGTATGTTCAGGATTTTTCTTGTCTGATGTTACGCCATCGCCAAATTCCCAGAAATAATCAGTAATATTGCCACGGGATTTATTTGAAAATGTGACAGAATTTTGCTGATTGCTTAAATCAACAGAATAATCGAAACGAGATGTACAGTGAACCACACCGACCTGAACAAGTTCTTCTTTATAATCGTAACAATCGCCAGTCTCATCAGCAACAGATAAAGAAACAAGGTAGTAACCAGCTTCCTTGTATGTGTGTTTTACTGCTTCTTCGCCAGAGGCTGTTGTTCCGTCACCAAAATCCCAGTACCAGTCGCTAACATTACCATATGAATCGTCTCTGAGTTTTATTTCCAGTTCTTCAGGATTAACATGATGTGAAAAATCAGCGACTATATCACATTCCTCCGAACCAACCTGTATTTCGACACAATATTCAGAAAATTGTCCCGTAGAAGGATTATCAATAAATAAACAGACCGGGTATAAACCAGGCTCATCATAAGTATGTTTGGTATTTTTTTCGTTTTCAACAAAATCACCATCACCAAACAACCAGTACCTGTAAGATATCTCACCTGTTGATTTATCTGTAAAAGTAACATTCAGATTATCAGGATCAACAAAATAAGAGAAATGAGCATCAAAAAGAGCGTTTGAACCGGACCAAACATTTACATTCTTACATTTTTCTGCATAGGTATCAGATAATTCATCATAGACAGCGAGACACACTTGGTACTGACCGGGTTCAGGAAAAGTATATTTAAATTTTTCATCTGTAAAAAAATCTCCTGTTTCCATGATGTACCAATATCTCTCTGAAATTTCTCCTCTTGATCGGTCTTCGAAAGTAACCTCAGATGTCCCGGGATAAACAAAATAATTAAAATCTGCAGATAATTCCTGTCCCTGAATAACTATTTCTTTGCAACGTTCGGAGGAATAACCGTTTTTATCCTGTATTGAAAGACAAACATAGTATGTGCCGGGTTTTTTATATGATTTCTCAGGATTAGTCTCCGTAGAGAATGTTCCATCGTCAAAATACCAATACCATTCGGAAATATCTCCAGTAGAATTGTCAGTGAAAAACACTTTCTTTGTCTTAGGATCAATAAAATGTGAAAATTTAGCATTCAGGCTGACAGCATTTTCCTGTTTTATCTCTAACTCTTTGCAAACATCGTCAAAATCACCCGTGTTACTATTAAAAACGGATAAACAGACATTAAAAATACCGGTGTTTGGATATGGCTGTGGCTCAGGATTTGAAGACTCAGAAAAAAATCCATTATCAAAATCCCAGAAATACTCAGTCGGTTTACCTATAGTTTTATTTGTAAATCTTACTTTATTAGATTCTTTTTCAATATAATAGGTAAAATCTGCATCTAAACGCTCTATATCTTCGTCAAAGACCTTAAGCTCGACACAATGATCTGAAAACAGTCCGGTTTCCGGGTCATAAAGATACAGACAGAGCCAATAGATACCATCATATTTGTAAGTATGTGCTTCAGGTTTTTTACTTTCAGTGTAATTTCCATCTCCATAATCCCAATAATATTCAATGTGTTCGGTTGCGCCTTTTGATTTATCAGTGATGATAACCTGTTTTTTATCTCTATCATAGATATGCGAAAAGTTGGCTTTTAGGTTCTGAATGCCTGAACCTGATTTAACTTCAACCCCGTTGCAATAGTTGTCAAACTGTTCTGATGCTTCATTATAAACTGTCAGACATACTTCATAAAAGCCGGCCCTGGTATATGTTTTTGGGGGAGGTGTTTTCTCAATCGAAAAAGTACCATCACCGAAATCCCAATAGTATTCTAAGTCTTCTCCTCTTGATTTGTTGGTAAAAATAATTTTTTCTGTATTTGAATCTCTGAAATAAGAAAAGTCTGCCCGAATAGGTGAAATGTCATTATCTCCTTCAATAAATATTTCTTCGCATCTGTCTGAATAGTCTCCGGATTTTTCATTAAATACGGACAAACAGACGTCGTATGTCCCCGGATATTGATATGTATAAGAAGGATTTATGCCTTCTGCTATTCCGCCATCGCCAAAATCCCAGAATCTATATGTAATTTCTCCGTCAGATATATCCTCAAACTGCACAGTATTAGACTTCTGGTCCATTCTGAAATTAAAATTAGCTCTCAGTTTATCCTGACCTGATGGGATTTCAACCTTTCTACATTTAAAAGCATAACTACCATTAGAGTTGTTGAAAACTTCGAGGCAGACTTCATATATGCCAGGGTATGAATAGGTGTGAAGCGGATTATCTTCATCCGAAGTGGTTCCATCACCAAAACTCCAGGATACAAAATCGTAATCCCCTTCTGATAAATTCCTGAAAGAAACTGCTGAAAAATCACTTGTTAATTCATGAGAAAAATCAGCGTAAATATCGCTTGATCCCGAACCTTCAACTGTAATTTCGGCACAAAAAACATCCATATACTCATAAGCCTCATCATAGACATACAGGCATACTTCATAATTTCCAGAATATAAATATGAATGTTGAGGACTTTGTTCATAAGAAAAATTATCGTCGCCAAAATCCCAGTACCATTCAACAACCGGTCCCTCTGAAAGATCACTGAATGTTACTGCATTGGCAGCAGCATCAATATTATACTCAAACATAGCACTGAGAGGATTATTCGAGTCCCCATAGGTAACTGTTTTGCAATATTGGTCAGATTCACCGTTACTTATATCACTAACAGTCAGACATACTTCATAGTCGCCTGGTTCAGTATATTTATGCGCCGGATAGGCATTATTTGCAGTAGTTCCATCTCCAAAATCCCAGTCCCACTGAATACTACCTCCAAAAGAATAATTAAAGAATGAAATAGCATCTGAAAAGGGATCGTAATAATGATCAAAATATGCAGAAAGATCACCAGGTGTATCACCAACATAAACACTCAAACAATATGTATCGGTTTCAATAGTTCCGTCATTCGTTTCACCGGTAACAGTTAAACAGACTTCATATGTGCCTGCCGAACTATATGTGTGGACAGGAAACTGTTCTCCGGAGGTAGAGCCATCATCAAAATCCCATGACCAGTCCGTAATATTTCCGGTGGAGTTATCATCAAATATTATCTCATATGGCTGAGTACCTTCAGAATATAAAAAATCAGCATCAATATCACCTCCGCCACTGCTTTCTGACACTTCCACATCATAACAAAACTGGTCGGACAAGGACTCGTCAGAATTATAAACTGTCAGGCAGACATTATATGTTCCCGATGATGTGTAGGTATGCGTAGGATATTGGTCCGTGGAGGTCGTTCCGTCATCGAAATCCCAGTTCCAAAACATCACATCCCCTGTAGAGGCATCAGTAAATATTATTTCATGTGGCTGAGTACCTTCAAAATATAAAAAATCAGCATCAATATCACCTCCGCCACCGCTGCTTTCAGACACTTCCACATCATAACAAAGCTGATCGGACAGTGATTCGTCAGAATTATAAACTGTCAAACAAACATTATAAGTTCCCGGGGAGGTGTATGTATGGGTTGGATGCTGGTCTGTGGAATTTGTCCCGTCTCCAAATTCCCAATACCATGAGACGACATCTCCTGTCGAATAATCATCAAAAAATACTTCGTATTGCAGGCTACCCTCATAATAAGAGAAATCAGCATATACTTCATTACCTCCACCGCTGCTTTCAGACACTACCACATCATAACAAAGCTGATCGGACAGTGATTCGTCAGAATTATAAACTGTCAAACAAACATTATAAGTTCCCGGGGAGGTGTATGTATGGGTTGGATGCTGGTCTGTGGAATTTGTCCCGTCTCCAAATTCCCAATACCATGAGACGACATCTCCTGTCGAATAATCATCAAAAAATACTTCGTATTGCAGGCTACCCTCATAATAAGAGAAATCAGCATATACTTCATTACCTCCACCGCTGCTTTCAGACACTACCACATCATAACAAAGCTGATCGGACAGTGATTCGTCAGAATTATAAACTGTCAA
>CAZVTW010000411.1:0-5315 GCA_964629805.1 uncultured Bacteroidales bacterium
CAAGTATGTCGGGACTCCGGGATTAAACGATGCCTTGCGCCTTTATCTTTCGAATTTACTGAGTTCAGAGATTACATGATTGTTTTTATACCCATCCTATAATTGTCCATTGTATTATTCAAAAATGCCTTAGCTTCATAATAAGTTAAGATTTAAAAAACGAAAAAATTACAAACACTTGAAACTATTTGAATTCATTAAAAGTATATTTGCCCTTAGGAACGAGTTATTAATAAATTCATAATAATTTACTATTAATATGTTTCTTAACGTATATTCAACATGGGCATTTCATCAAAAATAATTGCGTTCATTTTTTTATTTCCGGGTCTGTTAGTCCTTTTTACAGCAAATTCTCAGCCTGTTTCTGATATTCACCCTAAAGTAGGCCTGGTATTAAGTGGTGGCGGAGCAAAAGGATTTGCTCATATCGGAGCACTTATGGCGCTTGAAGAACACAATATTCCGATTGATTTTATTGGCGGATCGAGTATGGGAGCCATTGTTGGCGGATTATATGCAATTGGATACGATGCACAATGGCTCGAAGAATTTGCCAAAAAGCAGGATTGGGATCAGGTACTCTATGATCATATTCCCAGAAATATTTTATCAATGGAAGAAAAAGAGCGTAATAATAAATATGTTGTCTCCTTACCAATAAAAAATAAACGAATTATTCTTCCAAGCGGAATCGTTTCAGGACAGAATGCCTCGAAATTACTTACACATCTGACAAGACATGTTCATCAAATAAAGGATTTTACTCAATTTGAGATACCCTTTGTTTGTGTTGCTACCAATATTGTTACAGGAGAACCTGTTGTATTTAACTCAGGATTCCTACCTGAAGCCTTGAGAGCCAGTATGGCCATCCCAACTATGTTTCACCCCATTGAAATTGACGAAATGCTCCTGGTTGATGGCGGCCTTGTTCATAACCTCCCTGTTGAACAAGTTCGTGATCTCGGCGCTGATATCATTATCTCCGTTGATGTACAGGACCCATACTATAGGAAAGAAGAGATTAATTCTTTTGTAGAAATAATGGAGCAGGCTGGCAAATTTTTGAGGGAGAGAAATTATGAATACAGCCTGAATTCATCTGATATTGTTATTCAACCTCCGGTTAGCCGTGAATATAGCATCTATTCATTTAACCATGCCGATAGTCTTATAGCAATAGGATACTTCGAAACAAAAAAGAATATTACAGAGATACGTCGTTTATTATCTGAAAACGGGATACCACTTGTGCGGAAAGAAAAGAATAAAGTGAACAATTTGCATGTGCCTGATAAAAAGGATTCCATTGTAATTCAGGAAATAAGAATTGAAGGAAGAAAGAATGTTTCCAGGGATTTGATTCGTGGAAAGATTAAAATTTTTCCACCGGAGAAAATTTCACCAGAAAGGATTTTGAATGCGGTTGACAGGGTCTATGGGAGTCATTATTTTGAGCGGGTTACATTTAAACTCAAGCCCATGATGAATGGATTTCGTTTAAAATTAATTGTGAAAGAAATTGAACATCAGACTATCAGAGCCGGAATTCACTATGATGACGATAACAAAGCTGGTATTTTACTTAACACAAACTTTAAAAACCTCATTCAAATGGGCTCTGACCTGTCAATTAACCTGAAACTAAGCGAAAGACCGGAATTCAGCGCGTCTTATTTTCATGATCGCGGCTGGAAACCCGGGCTGCATGCTGCATTACAAACAATAAACTATGAGGTGACCGAATTTGAATCAAACAGGCAGGTAGCTAAATACGGATATTCTGAAGTTAATGTAAGCCTGGGAGCAAGATCGACTCTAAAATCTTCTTATTCCCTGGAAGGCGGCATACAGGGTGAAATATCATCTATTCGCAGCCATGTTTCTCCCATTGAGTTTAATAACATTGATAACCGGTTTCTGAATATTTACGCCTTACTGAAAATGGATACTTACAATGATGCCTGGTTCCCTTCCAAAGGTTTTCAGTTTTTTGTTACCGGGAAATATGTTTTTGATTATGAATCTCTTCTGAATATAAACGGGAGCAAACCTTTTTCATTTTTAAAGGTTGACTATAACCAGGTTATACCACTCAGCAGAAAACTTGTTTTATCGACCAGGGTTAACGTTGGAACGACAGTGGGTGACAGCATTCCAAATCCCTACTATTTTTATATGGGCGGCGCAGGTCAGAATTACAAAAAGGGCGCAATCAGGTTTGTCGGGCTAAAAACAATGCAAAAATATGATTTAAATGCCATTATCGGAGCTGCTGAATTGCGATATGAATTTGTGCACAATCATTTTTTTACATTGATTTACAACCTGGGCTCCGTATTCCCTACATACCATAATCTAACTTATTTGCATGACTATATTTCAGGAATTGGAATCCGGTATGGTTATAAATCCGTCATTGGACCGGTAGAACTTACGCTGAGCGCTTCCACCGCCAATAAAATGATACAACCCTATTTAAATGTCGGGTTTTGGTTTTAATTGAGGAAGTCTGTTTGTCAGCAATCTTTGCCTTTCTTTATTTGACAAAAGCAAATGCTTTATTATCTTGTTTTGGCTTCTTTGTTGAAATATAATCAAACCATAGAGCTTGATTATTTTTTTTGGTGTCAATGGTTTAGCGAATGGTTAACTATGCAATAGTCTCAGGCAGAAAAAACCGCAGAATCAGAATCTAACCAATCATATTAGTTATCTCTCTCCGGCGGAAATATTTTTTCGATGATTGATGGTTTTTCCTGTGGCCTGCCAAGAAGAATATTGAGGTTATTTTTTGCTGAATAGTTTCTGTCCCATAATTCAATGGCTTTTTTATAATACGTAATGGCTGAATCATATTTTTCCTGGTGTCGCATAATGATGCCCAGATTGGTATAACTTACCGAAAGCCGTCTTTCCAGTTCTTTCAGGGCAAAGGTTATATCTTCTACTCGTTTGGAAATATACCTGGAGGCCAATTCTTTATCTATTTCAGGATCATCAAACCTGAATTCAGGCTCAATTTTCTCATATAATTCCTTTTCATTCAGATTCTCATATTCCTCCTGCCATAGCAGGTATGTTTGAATGCTTTTTTCTGTGTAATCTTTTGCAATAGTAAGCAGACTATCCTTTGAATATGCGCTAAAAGGGATTTTATCCAACAGGCGTGGATTGATACTATCCCTGTAAATGCCTATTGTCAGGTATACAGCCGCCTGGTTGGTGTAAACCACTCCCTGTTCAAAAGAGGAAGCATAATGTGCTGTTGAGGCGTATATTTTATTAATAGAATCAAGAACTTCAAGGACTTTGATGTAATTGTTATCAGCAACATATTCATTATATTTTTTATACAGGAGTTTGGCTCTTACAACCCGGGGGTCTTCCGATTTGTTGATATCGTTGTAATACAGCCAGGCTGCTCCAATGGCCATAAAAGTTACCAGGACCATCAGACCGATGACCCTGGTAATAGTATTATTGAATAAACTCATCCAAAAGTGATTTATGAGTGTACCTGTTTAACAAGAAATTTCCTGATTTCTAATGGTGTTTCTTTGGTCATTTTTGAGACCACGATGTTAGCAATGATAGCAAGCGGCGCCCCAATCCAGGCAAAATACCAGGCTCCGAGCCAGTACGAAACAAATTCATTACCTGGTAAAGGCACATTAAGTTTCGTACAAACAAAATAAGTCAGCGCAACAATGGATATAATGCCACCAACGAGGAGTCCGGCTTTAGCGCCGGCCCTGTTTGACCCGCTCCACCAGATGCCGAGTAAAAACAGTGGAAAGATTGTACATCCTGCCAGAGAAAAAGCAATAGCAACAAGCTGTCCGATGAGCGCCAGCTTTAATAAAGCTATCAGCAAAACAATAATAGCCATAACAACTGTTCCCCACCGTGCAATTTTAAGTTGTTGTTTTGGTGTGCTTTCGGGGTTGATGACTTTGACATACAAGTCGTGGGCAAATGCAGAAGCGCCGGCAACAAGAAGGCCTGAAACGGTCGAAAATGCTGCTGAAACACCGCCTGCAGCAAGAAATCCGACAATAAGCGGATTCACATCACCCAATTGAGCCGTATAAACAACAATGGCATCTTTCGCCAGCTTGCCTATCTCCGGATTTGATGAGAGAATCGTACCAAGCGATGAATAGACCGGGGCGCTCCAATACAAAATACAAATAAAAAATAATCCCCATACCACAGACCAACGTGCATCATTGGCTTTTGGAACAACATAAAACCGCTGGATAACGTGCGGAAGTCCTGCTGTCCCAACCATCAGGGAGAAAGAAATGGCCATAAACTGAAAGAACGTTTGCCCGGATGCCGGGTCCCAGGGCATAGCATACTCGGGATTCGGTGTGATGGCAAAATCATGACCGTAACTGTTTACCAGGTTCGTCACCTCTGTGGCAGGAATCCCGGTTACAATATCAGAAACCACTGCGCCATAGCCTATTTGCGGGAGAAGCCAGAAATAATCAAATTTAAATGTCATAATGAACAGTGGGATCAAAAAAGAGACTATGATAATAATATATTGTATCTGCATATTTTTGGTTACACCGAGCATCCCGGAGATAAGCGTATATGCCAGGACGACCGTACCACCAATCATAACAGCCCAGGTATAATTGATGCCCATGACCCACTTAAACATAAGACCAATACCGCCAAATTGTCCAACACAGTATGAGATTGATATAAAAACAGCTACAATAGCGCCAATAGCCCTGAGGGTCTGTGAATAATACCTGTCGCCAATGAAATCTGCTGCTGTGTATTTGCCATATTTCCTGATTTGTCCTGCCATGAGAATAAGCAGGAGAACATAACCGCCGGTCCAGCCAATCACATAGGCAAGGCCATGATATCCATAACCATACATAAGGGCTGCCATGCCGAGAAAGGAGGCAGCGCTCATCCAGTTAGAAGCAATGGCCATCCCTGAGCCAACACGGGATATACCACGCCCGGCAGCGTAGAAATCAGTGGTGTCTTTGGCACGGAAAAATAAGCCGACTAATACAAAAATGACCAGGATGGATATTAAAATAATTGCAGGGCCAACTTTGAAACTTCCTTCTAATTGAGTGGCCGAGTTCCCGGCAAAGAGCAATCCGGGTAGTAATGTGAATATAATTGCCAGTATTTTTTTCATTGTATTATTTTTTTTGGGGTTAATGATTGATTTGTGTTATTCAGCAAGACCAAGTTTTTTGTTAAGAGACTGTATTCTTATGCAATAAATCCAGCATAATCCAATGAACAGGATCAATAAAAACACAGCAGTATAA
>CAZVTW010000412.1:0-2350 GCA_964629805.1 uncultured Bacteroidales bacterium
AGGAGCAAAATCTTATCGATATAATAAGTAATATGCTTGCTAATTACTTCATTCGTGAAAAAGCACGTAAGGAAGCCGAATACAACGCTGTGAAATATCATTCTCTTTATGACAATGCTCCTGATATGTATGTTTCTGTTTCTCCTGATGACGGAATAATCATTGAGTGCAATGATACATTATTGGAGAATACCGGTTATCAAAGAAAAGAAGTTATTGGACAACCGGTTTTCATGATGTATCACAAAAATTCTGTTAAACAAGCAGAAAAAACATTAGCGGAATTTAAAGAGACTGGTTTTATAAAAGACAGGGAGTTAATTTTAAGAAGGAAGGATGGTAGTCAGATTGATGTCAGCCTGAATGTGAAGGCTATTCGCGACGAACATGAAAAAATATCATATTCAATTTCATCCTGGCGGGATATCACACAAAGAAAGGAAGAGCACTTAGAACTTGAACTATACAGGTACAGGCTGGAAGAACAGGTATTGGAGAGAACCCAAAAAATCAAACAGGCCAATGATGATCTCACGAGTATGAATGAAGAGCTGGACGCTGCTAATGAGGAACTGAAAAGCGCTAACGAGGCTTTAGAAGAGGAAATGGAAAGAACCCGCAGGGCAAATGAAGAAATTAAATACCAGGCTACTCTTTTAAATAATGTTTCTGATGCAATTGTTTCATTCAATAAAGATTTCATCATCCAGTCGTGGAATGCTGTTGCGGAAGATATGTTTAATATCCCGGCAGCAAAGGCAATCGGTCAAAACAAGTATAAAATGCTTTCTATTGAGCATGTCGGACTTACAAAAGATAAGCTGTACAAAGAAATTTCAATAAATGGATATTGGAAAGGGGAGGAAATAATCACCCTCAATAGTGGACGGCAACTGAACGTTTTAGCCTCTATATCCCAAATACATGATAATAAAGGGATAAATATTGGATATGTATCTGTTTATAAAAATATAACACTTATAAAACAATACCAGGAACGATTAAAAGAAGCGTTAGAAAAAGAGCGTGAACTGGGTGAGTTAAAATCCGGGTTTGTATCCCTGGCATCGCATCAGTTCAGGACACCGCTGACAACAATCCGGACAAGTCTAGAATTACTGGAAATGTATTGTAACAGGATGAAACATGAGGATGATTCAAAGCTGAAAAAGCATTTTAACAGGATACAGGAAGAAATAACACGAATGAATCAAATTATGGACGATGTGCTTATCCTCGGTCGTATTGAAGCTGGTAAAACACCATTTAATCCGGAAAAGACTGACCTGGTCTCCTTCTGTCAGAACATCATACACCAACAATATCAGTTTGAAGACAGTGAACGGGAAGTTGAATTGCAGTCTTTTGGCCAGCCTTATGATGTAGAGGTCGATCAAAAATTGATGCATCATATAATTACCAACCTGTTATCAAATGCAATAAAATATTCCGAAAGCAATCCTAAGTTAAACATACATTTTCACAAAGATGTATTTACAATCAAAGTAAAAGATGATGGCATTGGAATTCCTGAAGCCGATCAAAAAAACCTGTTTCAGTCATTTTTCAGGGCGCGAAACACTTCCGGTTTTCCGGGTACCGGTCTTGGCCTTGCCATTGTTAAACAGTTTGTTGAAAAGCATAATGGAAAAGTATCCTGTTATAGTAAAGCAGATAGAGGCACAGAGTTTGTTATTGACATACCAAAAGCGGATTAACAGATGCAAAATAAGGACATCAAAATATTACTTATTGAAGACATTCCGGGCGATGTCAGGATTGTAAAAGAGTACCTTTCTTCACCGGAAATTTTTACTTGTCAGATAAGCCAATTCGGTTCTTTACAGGAAGGCTTATCCGAAATCAGGAAAACAACTCCCGATGTTATTTTACTTGACCTTGGCCTTCCTGACAGTCAGGGCATTGATACATACCTTGCAATTCTTGATGTTCAGCCAAAATGTGCAGTCATTTTATTGACAGGATTTAACGACATCGAGCTGGCAAGATCAGCATTAGAAAAAGGTGCACAGGATTTTTTAATCAAAAACGAAATTACTCCTCAACTCCTTGAAAAATCCATTTGCTTTGCGATTGATCGTTATGGGTATGATAAAAAGCTCAGAAAGTCTGAAAAACAGTTACAAAATATTATTGAAAATAATGAAGATGCAATGATTGTCACCAGCAAAGAAGGTATTATCAGGTTTGTTAACCCCGCATCAGTCTCATTATTTGGTAAAAGCAAAGATGAATTGATTGGGCATGATTATGGTTTCCAGACACAAAAGAACCAAACAACTGATATACAAGTGAAGAAGCCAGATGATTCAATTTCTGTTTGTGAAAT
>CAZVTW010000412.1:2450-5314 GCA_964629805.1 uncultured Bacteroidales bacterium
CAATACAGGATTATATGAAATCTTTAAAAATGTGCTTGAAACCGGGGTGCAGCACACACACGGACCCGAAATATTCCCGGTGAAACATGAACCGGTCTGGATTGAAAGTTCGGTGTATAAACTGACAAGCGGTGAACTTGTCCATGTGTTTGACGATGTGACAAAAAGAAAAGTTGCCGAGGATGAAATTCTTCGCGAACGGCGATTGCTCAACACTTTTATGGATAGTTCTGAGGACAATATCTATTTCAAAGACACAAAAAGCAGATTCACTGATGTAAACCAAGCCATTATAAAATGGTTCGGAAAACAAAAAGCAGAAGAGCTTATCGGAAAAACAGATTTTGATTTTTTTACTGTTGAACATGCCCGTCAGGCATTTGATGATGAGCAGGAGATAATTCGTACAGGTATGCCAATGATTAACAAGGTTGAAAAAGAAACATGGAACAACAATGAAAATACCTGGGTGTCTTCAACAAAAATTCCCTTATTCGATGTCAATAACCGGATTATTGGCATTATGGGCATCTCAAGGGATATAACCGACCAGAAAAGAGCACAGAACGAATTGAAAGTGTATAAAGAACACCTCGAAGACCTAGTCAAGATCAGGACAGGAGAACTTGAAAAGGCAAAAGAGAGACTCACAAAAGCATTGGCAAAAGAAAAAGACCTGAATAAATTCCGTTCAAAAATAGTATCAACTGTTTCTCATGATTTCAGAACGCCACTTTCAATTGTCCAGTCATCCCTGGAATTATTGCAAATGTACATGTCGATTAATCAGGGACAGGAGATAAAGGCAAAAAAGCATATCAATCAAATCAATTCAGCAGTTTCCCAAATGACATCTCTGCTGGATGACATGCTTGAGATAAGCAGGGTGGAATCAGGTAAAAGAAAATGTACCCCGGTATTAACCGACATACAGGAACTATGCAACAAAATCGTTTCAACTTTCAATGATACACATGAATCAACACATATACAATATGATTTTCGTGGAACCAACAACCTTATTAAAATAGATGAGAAACTCATCCACCAGATTATTAACAACTTGTTGTCAAATGCAATAAAATACTCTCCGGAACCCGGAAAAGTAGAGTTTGAAACAATCATTGAAGATGCTTATGTATCTTTTATCGTCAAAGATTATGGTATTGGCATCCCCGAAAAAGACCGGGAAAACCTGTTTACCATGTTCCACAGGGCAGAAAATGTTGGCAATATACAGGGTACAGGACTGGGATTATCAATTGTGAAAAGTTTTTCAGAACTTCATGGTGGCAATGTTGAATTTTTCAGTGAAGTAAACAAAGGTACAACCTTTATCATTCAAATACCACACAAAACACCTAAACCTGAAATTTTATCAGAGGAAGAGCCTGAAATTCATTATGACTGGTCAGAAAAATCCATTGTTATGGTGGATGATAACAAGGTCTCCCTGTTGTATTTACATGAATTACTTGAAAACACCGGAATTACAATAAACATGTTTCCTTCGGGTATTGAAGTTATTGAGTTTCTTAAAGAAAACCCGAATACAGATATTGTGTTGATGGATCTTGAAATGCCGGATATTGACGGTTTGACAACAACAGCAAAAATTCGTGAGTTTAATGAAAAAATCCCGATTATTGCTCAGACAGCCTATGTCCTGTCACATAGCAGGAAAAAAAGTCTGGCATCCGGCTTCAGTGATTACATTGAAAAGCCGATAGACGGTAATCAATTGTTAACAGTTATTGCAAAGTTTCTCAACAGATAAAATTATGAATCTGATTCAAAAGCAAATAAAAATACTCATCATAGACGATAATCCTGACTACACGAATATTTATGATAAACTATTAAAAAAAGAAAACTACCAGGTACGAACAGCTCTTTCCGGAAGTGAAGGAATAACATTACTGCAGGATTTTGTGCCGGATATTGCCATTATTGATGTTGATTTGCCTGATATGAACGGTTTTGAACTGTGCAGAAAAATAAAATTACTTCCCAATGCTATTCATACATTAATAATTCATATTTCCGGCGCTATAAAATCCCCGGATGATGTTGTGGATGGATTAAAAACCGGCGCTGATGGCTATATTATCAGACCAATTTCTAACAAAGAATTTATTGCCAGGATAAATACCTTTGCAAAAATAGCTTTCTCAGACAAAAAACTCAGGGAAAGTGAAAGGAATTATCAACTCATCATTGAAAACACTGATGAAATGGCTTTTGTTATCCGCGATAAGAAAATTGTTTTTGTAAATTCAAAAGTGTTGCAACTAACAGGCTATGAAAAGGAAGAAATACATGGCGCTGATTTTACAATATTATTTACACAGGATCATAAGCCGGATTTATTTTATGAGTTTCTTTCCGAAGAACAGGCATCAAAAATAAGAATTTCAGTTTTTTCTAAAAAAAACACAGAAATAATCACAGATATCAAATCAATTCCTGTTCATTGGGATGGGAAACCGTCTATGTTATTACTTTCTTCTGATGTTACTGAGAGGATACAAACAGAAAAATCGCTGGTTGATAATCAGCGGATGCTAAAAAATCTTCTTTCGAATATTCCGGGCATGGTGTACAGGTGCAAGAATGATCCATCCTGGACCATGATGTTTCTCAGTGACGGTTGTATGTATATTACGGGGTACAATTCAAAAACTTTCATAAATAATAAATATTTGGCTTTCAGAGATATTATTCATCCTGATGATAAAGAATATGTGTGGGAAAGTATTCAGTATGCCCTTGAAAGAAAAATAGCCTTTGAGATTACCTACCGGATTTATCACAAAGATGGTGACTTGAAATGGGCTTGGGAACGGGGTAGGGGAGTTTATGAT
>CAZVTW010000413.1:0-5306 GCA_964629805.1 uncultured Bacteroidales bacterium
CATTTAAATTATATGTCCCACTTCCGGAAATAACATTCCAGGCGTAAGAATAATTACCATCACCTTCTTGCGCAGTTACCTGTAGTTGGAGAGGTTCTTCTTCGCAAATTTCATTATAATAATTATCCTGGTTGATGGTAAGTTGTGGGCCATCAACAATGATGGAACTAGTTGAGTATTGATTTTGAGCGCCTTCATACATTTTCCAAAGGTAGGTGAGTGTATGAGTTCCCTCGCCTGCCTGCTTCGGATCAAAAACAGCATAGCCGTTGCCGTAATCAGTCAATCCGTCTGTAGCAGTTGTAGAAAAGCTTCCTGTTCCTTTAATTTTGTTCGATCCGGACCTGTGAAGTCCCCGGACCGTAATTTGCGGATTGGTAGGAAATTCTTTCGTACCACTTATAATTATTGTCCCTGAACCAATCTCAGTCCAGTCGGAATGGTTGTATGCCGTATAATTTATTGTGTCATTCTTTCCTTCATCTCCCCATTTCAGTTTATAATCCACGGAGGGGTTTATGCTGTCAACTGTGTACCTGTATGTGGTACTATTTGGAATAGAACCTTTCTGCACAGTATCAACCGGGGTGTTGTTCTGGTATACGATAATTGAATTTTGAATACTTGAAAAGGCGTTTGTCTCAAAAAAAACAGAAAATCCTGGTCTGACATGTTTTCCCGCAGTGGCTGAGTCAACAGTTGATAAGGATATGGTACCACTGCTGCAATAATAGGTCTGTAAATCAGGTGATTTTGTGAACCAATCCTGAGCAGACAAATTCGGCGCGTTAATTAAAATGATTGCAAGGAATATATATTGAAAGGATTGTTTCATGTGTCAAATTAATAATTACACTTGTATTTGTCTTTTTGTTCAGATACATCCTGAATATTTCAGGAACATTATCTTCCTTAGATGCCAAAAATAAACATTTTTTTTGTAAAAAACACAATCTAATTTTTAGGATATTATCTTATTAGGTTTATTTCATCATTATATGTTAAAAAGAACAAAAGGTTTCAAAATTAGTGTTAAAAAAAGCCTATGGTTATTTATCTTATATCAAAAAAAATGTCCGCCAATTGACGGACATTGTAAAAACATATTTTGAAACCTGTTGTGTTTGCAGGGTTTTTATCTTACGATTACTTTTTTAACGCCAATTTTATCACCAGCAATTATTTTTACAAAATAAATTCCCTGGTTCATATTTGTAAGGCTTATTTTAGGTGAAGCAATTTCATTTAACTGCTCTTTAAATATTCTTTGACCTGAAATATCGATTAATTCTATTGATGCTGAATTTTCAAAATCAACAGGGGAATGAATCATGATAAATTCACGAGCCGGATTCGGATGCAAGCTGAATTCTAAGTTTTCCTTCACAGAGAAAATACCGGTTGCAACCTCTTCCGGTAACAGCACAGCATCAATGACATGAACAACACCGTTTCCTGCTTCAATGTCAGCGACAGTGACTTTTGCGTTGTTAATCATCACTCCGTCATCAGTAATACTGACTTCAATATCCTGTTCAAACAAGGTGGTAATCATTTGCCCGTCTGATAAATCAGTGGACATGGCCTTGCTTCCGACCACATGATAGAGTAATATATCGGTCAGTTTACCAGCCGGTTCATTGAGCAGGGCATCGAGTGTCCCTTCGGGCAGCGCCTCAAAAGCGGCATCAGTAGGAGCAAATACTGTGAATGGTCCGTCACCAGATAAAGCTCCGTCCTGTTCTGCTGCTAAGACAGTAGTTTCAAGTGTCGCATGGTCCTCGCTGTCAACAATAATATCGACAACACTTTGTGCTTTGATAACGTGAAGTTGAATCAAAGCTAAAAATAAAATAACGCCAGGTATAATAATTTTTTTCATGACATATAAAATTTATTTGTTAAACTTATATGAAATAACATTAAACAATTAAATATGTTTAAAATATTTAAATTAAGTTCAAACAAAAAAATAGGTGTTTATGATGCAATTACTTCTATTTATCTGATAATCAAATTTTTTTGAAGGGATAATTATTTTCAAAAATCCGTTTTTATATATTTATTTCTTAGTAGCGAAGCATATATAACCAAAATTGAAAGATTGAGCATACCATAACATATGGTTGTTTCAATTCTGCAATCAGTTTGATGAGGTAGGTTTTAACTTTAATTTTTGCTATTTTTTTTTTGCTGAATAGTTCTCATGATTTTTGGCATCAAATACCGATACAGATAACAAATTGATTTTATGACTAATACAAATTTGTTATATAGTAGTAACGAATAATAAGAAAAAGTTGATATTATAATGATTCAGCGATAAAACCTCTTATGAAACAGACATATTCCGGTCAAAAGGAAAAAATCCTGTTAAGCCTGGATCTAAACCCCAAAGAGATGGCCTGGGTGTTTCTAAGCGCTGTGTTTTCTTCAACAGGAAGGATTTTTTTCCAATCAAGTGTAAAACCATATATGCCAATACCAATACCCATAGTATTGAATTTCCTGTTGCCTTTTGTCAGATGTTCCAAAAATTTTCCGTATCGAAAAGCAACAAAAACAGACTTTTTGTAGGTAAAACGTGTTTCAAAACCAAATTTATGAATGAATTCATGTATTTCTTCGGAAAAGCCTCTGGGAGCGTCATAAAATGAACTATACAGCGCTTTAAAAGGAGAAATATCCGGATTTTTACCGGCAACAATGGTATTATTTTCATCATATTCAGGAGGAGTTGGAATAAGTAATTTGTCAGTTTGATAAGCAACTTCCTGGGAATATTTTATATTTTTTGAAAGATAAAATTGTGGTGAAATAAGAATACCAAGCGATAAATTGGTTGGTATAAAATTTTTTTCAGCATTTAAATTGTCTGTATAATTAATTCTGGGGCCAAAATTTGTTATGGCGGTTCCGGCATTTAGATACAAATTATTTTGACAAAGTAAATCAATTGTTTTTTCATAACTTATCCCAATATCGACGGCAAATGAATTAGCAGGTCTGATATGCTCATTGTTAACTGTTCCGCTTATAAGGTCACTCCTGATGTATTTCAGACCTACTCCTGCTGAAATACCATTAGCGAAAGAGTGATTGTATATTAACTTTAATGCCAGTTCATTAGAATAATATTTGCTGTATGGTGCTCCTGAAATTGAAGTAAGAATACGTTTATCATGGCTAAAATATTTGAGATTCATACCAAAAGCACTTGTTGAATCAATAGCAGAGAAAATATTAAACTGACTCACAGACATTCCGTGGACCAAATTTCTTAACCACGGCAAATAAGAAACATTGACTCCAAAATATTTGCTGTTTTTTGATAATAATGCCGGGTTTTGGCAAAGACCTGCATCCCTGTAAAATGATGAAGAAACACAGCCAATTTCTCCAAGGGAACCAATCCGGCTGTTTGGTTGTAAGACTAAAAACGGGACTGCTGTTGTCAAAACATTCATGGATTCCTGGCTGAAACAAGGAATATTTTGAAAAGCTGAGACAATTAACAATATTCGCAGATAAAATTTCATTCTTTGGGAAAATAATTTAAATTAATGACTGTTTTATATAATTCTCAGCAAATTTATAAAAAAAGTATAAAAAAGATTTTTTGTCGTCTTTTTAATACAAATCCAGTTACAGATAACATCTAATGTATTTAGCAGCGGGTATATTTTTCAATCTGTTTAATTTTATACCAAATCACAAAAAGACTACGTTTATGAAAACAAAACAGACATAGGCAGATTTGATTGTTAAAAAAACGCAGAATAAAAATTACGAACTGTTTTATAACAAACAAACTCTTACAAATATCATGATTTGGCATTGAAAAAAATAAATATTGTCTGACTTCTTTGTTAGATGGACGAAAATATTCACTTTTGCGCTCTGAATAACCAACAAGCCGAAATTGTGGTTTTAAGTTAAAATAATGAAAATTAAAATCAGCAAAAAAGTCAGGTTAGTCATTAAAATTGTCATTACAATCGGGGCCCTATATTACGTTTATACGAAAATAGACCCCGAGGAAATGATTGGGATACTTAAGAAAGCTAATATCGGTTTATTGTTTGTGGCTTTGCTTTTATTCATTGTATCTAAATTCATCTCATCAATTCGATTAAATCACTTTTTAAGACGCATCAATATATTTATATCTCACAAATACAATATTAAATTATACCTGCTTGGAATGTTTTATAATATGTTTTTACCGGGAGGAATTGGCGGCGATGGCTATAAAATCTATTTGCTCAATAAACGGTTTCAGGTAAAAACAGCACGTATTTTCTGGGCTATTTTATTTGACAGGGTAAGTGGTCTTGTTGCTTTATTTGGTCTTTCAGTCATTTTTGTATATTTTACAGGTAAAACAATACCCTTTAAAGATTTAATCTGGATATTATTGCCATTGTCACTTGTTGCTTTTTTTATCAGTATGCGGTTTATTTACAGAGAATTTCAGAAAATCTACACATCTACAATGCTGATGTCTTTTAGCGTTCAGATTTCACAGGTTATTACTGCCCTGGCCATTTTGTATGCTATTGGAATACCGGACTCAATATTTGAATATTTGTTTGTTTTTCTTATATCATCTATTGTGGCTGCTTTGCCTGTAAGTATTGGTGGCGTTGGCTCGCGGGAAGTTACATTTCTTTTTGGTGCCGAGTATTTACATCTTGATATTAATGCATCTGTTGCTTTAAGTCTGATGTTTTATTTTATTACACTTATCGTTTCATTGTCCGGAATTTATTATAATCTTTATCCGGAAAAATTAAAATAATCATTATGATAAAAAAAATTGACATTTATATCATAAAGAAATTTTTAGGAACATTCTTTTTTTCCATACTCCTGATAATTGCCATTGCCATTGTCCTGGATATGTCTGAAAAGATTGACAGCTTCAGAGAGGCGCCATTATCAGAGATAATAGTTGATCATTACCTCAACTTCATCCCATTTTATGCAAATCTGTTTAGTCCCTTATTTACATTAATAGCTGTTTTATATTTTACATCCAGAATGGCGGCAAGATTTGAAATTGTAGCCATGGTTAGTTCAGGAATAAGCTTTTATAGAATATTTGTACCATATATGATATCGGCTCTTCTTATTGCCATTTTGGTTTATATGCTTGGTAATTTCATTATTCCGGATGCTAATAAAGACAGAATAGCATTTGAGGATACATATGTTAACAGCCCCTTTAAAAACAAGGAAATTAATATCCATCGTCAAATATCAAGGGATGAGTATTTATATATGGAACGCTATAATAATATGAC
>CAZVTW010000414.1:0-5302 GCA_964629805.1 uncultured Bacteroidales bacterium
GAGTATCCTCGAAATCGAAGATTTCGGGACACCTGTCTGCCACAGGCAGGCACGAAGATGATTAAAAAATTAACTGAAAGTTAATTAATTCGTTTACCCCGTTAAATATCTAAATGAGAAATAACTTTAACGATTAAAACAATTTCACGGGGTGAAATTCGCGGACAAAATATTTTGCGGTCAAAATTTAAACACATGAAAAGACTCCTGCTGCTCTACATACTGCTTCTGGTTACAGGTTGCTTGTTTGCCCAGTCAGAACCGGCAGAAAAGGTTACCTTTAATATTGGGAATGAATACAGGTTGCCAAAAGTTAATGAAGAATGGGCATCATATGTTGAAGAAAGCGCTGTTCCTATCCATGACCTTGAGTCAGATAATTTTTCTGACCTCAGTTTTTTGCATGATGTTCTTAAAGGTAAACGCATTGTCATGCTCGGAGAAAGTGGACATGGTGTGGCTGAATTTAATATCTTAAAAACCAGGCTAATAAAATTTCTCCATGAACATCTGGGGTTTGAAGTGATTGCTTTTGAAAGCGGAATAGCCGAATGTGCAGCCATGCAGATAAAAAAAGAAAAAGTGACTGCTGATTCAATGATGAAAAATTCATTATTTCATATCTGGCACACGAAGCAAAATCTTGAACTTTTTGAATACCTGAAAAATACAGATTCGCTCATCCTGACAGGTATAGATGTTCAATTAAGCAAATACAGGCTGTTTTCATATTTTCTTATTGATTTTTTCAGAAAAATTAGTGAAGATATGGCCTTAAAAGCTTATCTGACTGAATCTGAATCTGTTTATATGTTTCGCTCTGATCCCCTTGCTCTTTTTCGTCATAAAAATGACTATATGAAAAAGAGATACGAATTACAGATGAGTTATATAGAACTTATAAATTATCTTAATGATAATGAACAGAAATTCGAAAAAGCAGGGTATAAACCCTGGGAACTTAAAATGGTGAAACGCTCCCTTTTTAACCGTGTAAGGTTTTTTAATCTGCATGATAACGAAATTGTTTCGTTTGAGGAAATCCGGGATATGATAATGGCAGAAAACCTGGAGTGGATGACAAGATACATTTTCCCGGATAAAAAAATTATTGTCTGGGCTCATAACTATCACATTTCTAAGTATAATGACATAAAAAGGGTTATGGGCGCCTATCTGTCTGAGGAAATTAAAAATATTTCTTATGGCATTGGATTGTACATGTATTCAGGAGAAAATGCCCTGAATGACAAAACAGTAGTCAATGTCAGAAGACCCACCAGGAGAAGCCTTGAGTCAATTATGTTGCAGTCAGGATACAAAATTAGTTTTTTAGATATTTCAACTGAGAAAAAATATGATGAAAACAACTGGCTCTACAAGTATATCAATACTTTCGATTATGGTTTTTACAGGCGAAAAGAATTCCTGAGCAAATCTTTTGACGGATTGATATTGATTGACAGGGTTTCGGTGCCGGATTATTTCTAATGCATCGAAATTACTGAGTTCAGAGGTTAAAAATCAGTAATTTCTTATTCTTTTCTTCGAATGACAACCTTAAAACAATCGTCTGTTTCAATGAGTTCCGGTTCTGCGAATCCCAGGCTTAATAATTTTTCAATCACGATTTTTCGTAATCCCAATCCTTTATGTTCCATAAGCCCTAAATATTGGGCATGTTGAACTAATAAGGGATTACGGGGGTACTTTTGTCCTGCTTTGATTTTTTCAATGGTTAATGTGTTTGGAAGTCTTCCCTGACTTTCAATTTCAATTCTGTTGCTGAACAAACGTATTTCATTTTTGCCACCACGTGTGTAATCCCTGTGAATAATGCTGTTTACAAGAACCTCTCTTAATACCCTTTCAGGAAAAATCCATTTTCTAATCCTTGTGATACCATCATCTGCTATTGTTTCCTTTGATAGTTTTTCTGAAAGATGTTGCATCACATGGTCAACCAAACCTCTGTGAACAAGTTCGTTGCCATCAAAAATTCTGCCCAGGGAAGCAGTGAAAGTATTATCCGAAATACCATCAAAGGAAATGTCATCACCCTGATAATGAATAACCCTTATGCCATGCTGCGGCAAATATCCGGCAGGTTGTTTGCCAAATAACAATAGTCCGGCAATGCTACATACCTTTTTCTCAAAGCTGCTTTGTACCATGAGATCATAACCTGAAAGTAATTCCTCATATTTTTTACTATCAATGTCATAGCGAATTTCTTCATCATAGGTATTTCTGTAAAAGTTCATGAATAATTCTTTATCTATATCATTCAGCGAAGAACCTGATACCGGGGCAATTTCGAAGTGATAATAGCCTGCCTCCTGACTCATTCGTAATATCTGATCCCTGTCGGCAATTTTCGATATGCTTCCGGTGCGAATATAGATTGTTTCCCTGTCTTTTTGTTTCACAGCATAAGGTTTCAATGTACCCTGCTCAACTGTGATAACAGCTACTTTGAGACCTTCAGGCGTTACAATCTCTTCATACAACGGAATTATTGACGGGGTAATAAAACGACGGAATACTGTATCCATCACCCATTGTTCACAATTATCCCTGTTTAAGCCAACAATTTTCCTTGAATTATCATCAACACCCAAAATAACCTGTCCTCCTCTAAAGTTGGCGAATGCAACAATTTCCTTTGCCAATTGCTCAGGCCGGACATCATCTTTTTTATATTCAGTACGATAGTTTTCAGGATTGGGAAGTATTTCTAAGATATCATTATATTTCATCTATGTATTGATTTTTTACAAAAATATTTTAAAAGATGTTAAAACAAGTCATGTATTTTTAACTAACGACATTTTATAATTTCAACAATACCTTTCTCAAATCACTGGTGGTAAAATAATGAGTTGGATTACCTTTATAATCCAGGACAATGGCAAGATAAACATTCTCATCCTGGAGCTTTTCGTTCATCTCGGCCAGTGAATTGCCCATGTTAGCCTCAATGTACTGGCCAACAAGCCGGTTAAGTTTTTCATTGGATTTCAGGAACAAAAATAAATCATTGATGTCTCTTTTCAGGCTTTTTTCATATGGTTCACCGGTTTCATACATGTGCTGAAGAAATCTAAACAGCGAATCTTCATGCAAAATATCAAATGAATTTTCTGTCTTGACCGGTATAAACCATAAATCAGTGTTTTCCTTGAGATAATTCAACAGGTCCTCAATGGTATCGGTGTGATGAATGAATTTTTCTAATGGCTTTGGCGGTATGTCCCTCACAGTGATTGATTTGAGTTTGTCCAGACCTGATGTTTGCCTGTGAAGCTCCAACATGCTGTCCGCAGATTGCCTGAGATTCTCACGTCCAAAAAAATAAGCAGCGCCGGCTCCGACCCAGGCGCCAAATGCAGTTAACACAACAGACAGAATGTTCTTTTTAAAATCAAGAATGTCTTTAAAAAGATCTGCATTGTCTGATGAATGCGGATATCCGGGTATCAGGATGATCCCAATGATTATTGTTAAAAAAATGAGCATTAACACAACCAGGATAAATTCAGGTTGTAACCATGATTTTTGTTTTGTTTTTTTCATACCTGTGATTTAATACATACATTTCATATCAATAATGATGAAAAATAAATCTTTTTAACCAAAAAGCCAAATTAAAAATCGTTAGCAGAGAGGGGACAATCGGAAAAATAAGTCATGTCCATAATTCTTATTAAAAACATGTCAATTGTAAAAATAACCTTTGTAAAGAAAAAATTACAATTCGTAAAAAGCATACAGTTTAATCCCGGGTTATGAGTGATTTTTGACCTTCAATGAGAAAAACAATAGCTCAACTACTTTTTACATCATTTATTATAAAATATTGATTTTCAATGAATATAATAATTTTAGCATTGTTGCTAAAAATACTGGCCAAATTTGCAAAGGTTTTTGATAGTGCCAGGAAACAAGAATGACATTTGTGAAGAATTGATGCATTTTAGTAAATATGAATTCTTCTACCAGGTTCTTTTTGTAAAGAATAGAATTATACAGAAATTAGATTTGAAATTTACACAGAACAGCATTATTTTTGGAAACCAAATCTTAACATCATGAAATATTTACTCATTCCGCCTTCGCTTGTAATGATGAGCGTTATTCTGATTTTGCTGTTCTACTTTTTCCAGCCAGATTATAATGTTATTCCGTTCCCGTTCAATTTAGCCGGCCTGGTTGTTTCTTACATTGGTTTTACGATTATGGGAAAAGCCAGGGAAATGTTCACAGCACATAAAACCAGTCTCGGGAAGGAACAACCAACCTGGCTCATCCGGGAAGGTATATTTCAAAAAACCCGAAATCCTATGTATATCGGTATGTTTCTGCTGCTTTTGGGTATCGGTATTTGCTTCCGTAATATCTTTTCCATGCTTGTTCCCTTTGTTTTTTTGTTGATAATAATGGTGCACCATGTTCCAATAGAAGAGAAAGAACTACAGAATAGTTTTGGAGATGCTTACCTTGAATACAAGAGGCAGGTTAAGAGGTGGATGTAAAAATATCTATAATTTTATATAGATTTATTCGTTTGTTAAAGATATTTTGCAATATTGCGATTTAATAAATTAATAAAGGAATCCTGATTTTTTAAACAATCGAAAAAATAATAGAATTGAGTTATTTTTAATGCTACCAAATTATGGAAACAATATTAAATATTCCTATAAATAATGATGTCTTATTGTCCATGAACAAATCAGGATATGAATTTGGAGAAGAATTGAAGTGTTGGGCTGCAATCAGTATGTATTATTTTGGAAAAATTAGCATTTCAAGGGCTGCGTCTTTAGCTGGGATGCATAGATATGATTTTGAGAAATTACTGGCAGAATATAGCCTCCCGATTAGTCTCTTAAATGAAAAAGATGCCAAAGATGAAATTAACAAAATAGACCTCCTTTAAATCATGAAATTAATTGTTGACACAGGCCCGGTCATTTCACTTTTGTTAATACGTAAATTTGATTTATTGCCAACATTATTTCCGGAGTTTTATCTACCTAAGGCTGTTTTTGAAGAGTTAACTAAACATCAGGAAATTTTTGTTTTCAAGAATGAATTAACATATTTAGAGAAAAGAATTTAAAAAAGAATAAATATTCAAGTTATATAAGCCATGATTTTTAAAAATTCCCATTTTTTAATTATCCTCTTCTCTCAACTCACTCAATTCAAGCCAGCGCATTTCTTTTTCACCGATTAAATCCAATACCTGGTGGTAACGTTCTGATTTTTCCACAAGTTTTTTTTGTTCCAGTTCTGA
>CAZVTW010000415.1:0-5297 GCA_964629805.1 uncultured Bacteroidales bacterium
TCGCCTGCCTCGATGATGGCGGTGTCAGTTGAAAGGCCGGAGAGGATAAGGTCGGGAGGTCGGGTGATCTGAACATGAGCCCAAAAAACATTATTTGTATAATCCGGTTCTCTAATTTCCCTGTCCGGGTTAATAATGGCTGTCATGTACCAGTTACCTTCCCCGATGGTATCCGGTATTTCAAAGCTCATGGCAGGATTAGGTGTTGCGTGGTTCCTGGGAATAGAGGGTATTTCACTCCGCCCGATAAAAACATCGGTACCTTCTTTGACCCTGGACAAATAATAGCGCATTTCAGTTGGCGGGGCATCTCCGCAACCTCCAAAATTGGAAATACCAATACCACTGACAGGTATGGTCGTAAAAATAGAAAACGGAGTTGGATAACAGGCAGTGTCCTGCATAAGTTCATAATCAGCAGAGTTTTGTATTGTTATTTGGACAGAATCTTGATTATCTGTTTCAAGCCATTCATCCACATCATTATCAACATCTGCGTAACTTACAATATACGGATAATGAACCGGTGTATGGCCTGCAAGGTGATTGCAGGCGGGCAACATGATGGTGATTTGTCCGGTTTCAAATACCTCATCAACATCCAGACCGGGAATATCAGCCCAGCCAAGAACAGAATCACTTTGCAGGTTGAGGTTCTCTTTTTCCGGGTAAAAATACAATAAACGACAGGGTGGTGAGGCAGACAGACCAATATTTTTGACCGAAGCTGATACCTGCAAAGTGTCTCCCGCAATAAATTTCAAACCTGACACACTTGTGTTCTCTGCGATGAGGTTGGGTTTTCTCACCACAACAATCTTCTGAAAATACTGGTCGTTATCAACAGATAATTCCCTGAGGTTTTCCTCTGCCTGGATATGAAAGAGCAGTTTATAAGTTCCGGCAGGAACCATTCCGGGAATAACAAATTCTTTTTGTACATCAGGTATTTCGGTAAGCCCGTTGACCGGGTCAAAATGGTTATTATCAAGAACAGTACAAAAATAATCTGCCGTATCCCGCATGCCAGGGCAGTCAAAGTCTGTTAATATGCACTGTACACTAAACCAGGGCGATGTGCTTTCGCCTGTGTTTTGAACCACAAAGGAAGTTGTAACCGGGTATCCTGCCTGAACTGTATCAGGTTTTACGGTGCCGGGAACAACAACTAAATTGGCAGGTGTATTGTATTTATATTCTATCCTGAAAATTGCGGGTTTGGAATTCCAGGTTTTTATGGAGACACGGATTTTAGCTTTTGAATAAACCTGTTCCTGAAAATACCGTGGTGTAAATGTCAGTAACAATTTTGTTGTTTCTCCCGGCTGCAGTATAACAGGCAGTCCCTTAACTGATACTTCCACGGGTAAATCATTGAAATGGCGCTGCTCAAGTTCCAGGATATAATCTCCGTTGTTAGTTAAACTGATTTCTTTTGTTACCGGTTGTTCGTCCAGGTAATCAAAACTTCCAAAGCTGAGTGTTTGAGGAGCAATCCCGACCGGTATTTTGTTTATGGGCGGAAAAACATAAGCGCCCAGCATGCCATTATGAAAAGGGTTAGCAAGTTCGGAAGTATCACTAAGGTGAAAATCGCCGGACCGGGCGTCAGCAAAACCAGGACCAGAAATGCCGGCAATGACAGGAATAACATCATCAACCCAGTTAATATCACTTTTATCATCAGGATAAACAGGTTTTTGGATGATATTGGGCAGAAAGGATTCATCAAAGCTGACATTTGAAGGAATAACATCATCATCCAGCGCTATGTGGTTGTCATTACTGCCATATGTGTTGAAAATGATACTTTTTGTGATATTCAGGTGACAATCTTCACCGGACAATTTTAAGGTTTTGCCGGGAATTGGATTGCCGGTGTTGTTGTTGACAAAAGTAGACTGGTTGATATCAATATTTGAATTTTTCGCATATACCGCCCCGCCATAATCAGCCTGGTTGTTTTGCATGACGGTGTGGTTGAGGGAGATGTTGGAGTTAACGGCCAGTAAACCACCGCCATAAACAGGTTCTGCTGATAAATTATTTGTAATTGTGAGTGAATCAAAACATATTGTACTCTCATATGCAATTATCTGCCCTGATAACTTAATATTTTCAATATAATGAGGATCCTGCCTTTTGCAATTGCTCGTTATTGTAAAATCTCTTCCACATATTGGTTCATTAACAGTATATTCTTCTGTTTCATTTGGATTTAATCGTATTTCGGCCCCTTTGGGTGCAACTTTTAACCACATGTTAAATACATCGTTATTTGATGCTATTAAGGCTGGTGGCCACTGTATAACAGGTACTGTTTGATGACCGTCAATGGCATCAGCAAATGAAAATGTCAATTCTGCTGTTCGTTTTTTTGTTGTAGGGCCATAAGAAACTACTACAAATTCATCTTCAATGGTCACAATATTTAACCACCTTTGTTTTGTACCTACCACACCGTTTATATCGTTTATCCCTTCAACATAAATTGTATCTCTACCACCTTTTGGATTTAGTTCAATAGGTTGATAAATTTTCATTTTGTTATTTACAATTATGTTCCCTTTTATAGTATCAATACAATTATTTTGAGTTTTAAATACTATTTCAGCCTTGTAAATCCCTCTTGATAAAGATGTATTAGTTTTTACTTCATAAATTTCTTCAGATGTAAAATCATTGTAGTAATGCGGAACATTTTCAGAAAAAATTTCTGCATTCGTTTCTGTATTAATTAATCTAACTTCATATGATATTAACCGTTCATGTATTAAATCATAATCTCTAATATTAAAACTGATAATACAATCACCTGTAGAAATTAATGGTGTCCCCTCGGATATATTGCTATAAGTATTTCCTGTTGTTCTGTTGATAACTGCAATAAACCCTTTAGTTTGTCTATCACAATCACCAATTTTATTTCTCACCTGAACATCAATGCTTTTTGTGCAATATAATGATAAATCTTTTGGATTTGTGATAAATACAGTGATTGTTTTTTCACCAGCCATACTTGGTATATATTCAAATTCTATCTCATTTTCGTTTATCAGGAATTGATTTTCAAAATATAACTCATCGTCCACATACCATGCTACATTATAATATTCAAGAGCAGAATTTCTCCGGCATCTTATGGTCAATACTTCGGATGTTTTAGCAGAGTTTGTTTCGCCAATTTCACCATGTAAATTATGAGCAGATAAAACCGGGTTAATTGGACAAACCCCGTTGTTCATGACTTGCTCAGAAGTACTTGATATTTTTGTAAACCAGAGATAAGTTGAAGCTTTGTCAAGCCAATTACCGTTTTCACTGTCATAAACATCTAATACAAGACTCAGGTTTGATGGCATCTCATTTTTTGACCCCAAGTCGTTTGGGAATGTATTAATTATATAGTCAATAACATCATTTTGTGAATAAAAAGTTATTAACTGACCATTTCCTTCAAGATTAAAAATATAATCGAAGTTAGACAACAGAGTACCTGTATTATTAGATATGATGACGTTAAATGGCTTAACAATATAACTGTTATTGCTGGTTTGTGAATAATAGACTGTTGTAGTGCCAGGCATTTTAAAATTAACACTTATTACAGAAACTTCTTCTAAAATATAACCTACTTCCCAATCTGATTGAGCAATTAAGTAATTAATTTCTATACAGTATAGGCTTATTAAGCAAAATGTGAATATAATAAATTGTTTCATGGGCTAATAAGTAAATTGATTTTTAAAAATCTCGTTTCTTTTTAGGTTTAAATTGTTATATGTAGTTTATTCTTCCCAGTTTTTATTTGTCATTATGCTGATAGTATCAGATGCAGTAGAGCCATCATTAAACTCACCAAGCAGAATGACTTCATAAAATGTATTCTTTTTATCAAATTTGTGTTCAAAATTTAAAATATCGGATATCTCTATGCCATCTAAATACCACTTCACACTATCAGGTGTCTCTTTTGTTTGGGTATACAAATTAATTTTTTTGTGACGAATATGTTTAAACTGTATTGTAAGTTCAGATTTTTGAGCCAGTGTTCTACTGACTGTCAAAGTATGCCATTCATCTGTACCTGTATTAACATTTGGCACAGACCAGGTAGTATCTGACACCCTGTACGGCATAGATTCGATATCCCTGAGCAAACTGTTGCCTGCATAATCTCTTCCTGAAAAAAAAAACTGATGCGTCCCAGGTTTTTTTAATACCGGAATTTCAAATGTCCAGGTTTTTCTATTGCTATTCTCAACTGGTGAAAAGTTTTGATGATAATAATCTAAACCCGGTATGTAAAGAGACAAAGAATCTAAAGGTTCTGAGGAAGTAACTTCAATATAAAGGTTGTCTCTTGTATCAAAGTTAGACGAAGTTAAGGTGATTTGAGTTAATTGGTTGGAATTATAAGGTTCCCAAATACTTTGATATATATTGTTACCAACTTGATCATTTTTTTTAATTACCACTTCAGAAATGTAAGGTATATAATTGTCAAGAAGAAAAACTGTATCTTTTAATGTTACATGATTTGTCACATCTGAGGCTGTTATTCTTAAGGTATGATAATCATCTTTGTATTTAGCATTTAAATTGATATATCCTGATATAGTTTCAACTCTGCTATTAAAACGGGGCTTATAAAAATCATGCGAAACAATGTTTGGAATTGCAAAAATCATTTGATTTGTGTCAATTTCAATAGCCTCCAAGTCATTATGCTGAATATTTACATCATTATTAAAACAATTTTTATTTTGACCAGTGAAATACCAAGATTGTAACAATTTGAAACCACCTTGTATAGTATCAACATATAAATGCATATTATCACAATCTTTATCTATCCTTGAGTCTATTTCGAATTGAAAAATGATTTCATTCCCCCATAAAATATTCGAGGTGAACTCATTTGCTAATCCATTCTGCACAAATTTAAATTTTGGATTAATTACTATATTTGCATTTTCACCATCCTGATGAGCAATGTATTGAAGAGGATTTTGGCTGGTATTCGTTCGTTGTAAATGCAAATGGCGACCTAAATTATTATTATGTGAAACGAATATCAAATCTCCCTGTGATATTATGTTTTCAATGGTCAAATTTTGATTAGTAACAGGATCTGTAAAAAATGATGTAACACAATCATCACTTGCAATTATTCTATCAGTCCTTAGATTATTTATTGTTCCAGATCTCTGAATAATTATATCATCTGAAGCTATACCATTGATGTCTTGAATAAAATGCCAATGTCTATCATTGGTTTCTCCAACAAAAATGTG
>CAZVTW010000416.1:0-5271 GCA_964629805.1 uncultured Bacteroidales bacterium
ATTATTTTCAATTCCTTTCAATTCTTTTCATTATTTTTTTATAATTTTAATTTAGGACTTTACTGAATTGAACAAATGGTTTTTTATTCATTAATCAACCAGAAACCAATCATCCATTCTAAATGAATCTGACAAATTGAAAATAATGTCAATTAACCAAAGTAAAGCCAAAAGCATTACACCCAAAGATATAGTTTTAAGCCATTTTTATTCAATGTTACCTCTGTTTGGATTGAAGTTAGTAATATTGAGCTGATGCATTTAAATTTTTCGATAGGAAGCAATACAATATGCTATCATCTGAAAGCAGGAAATCAATTTTAATAGATTATCAGGTTCAGCATTATTCCCCTTTTTATGGTTATTAAGGGAAAGTATAATGAGTAAAAATATGAGAAAAGCATAAAACAAAATGGTGAGATCGGACTTTTTAAATCTTTTGAAGGGATTTACAAAAAAAATAATGGATAAATAAATACTTGTGTGATTAAAATGTTTGAAAGGCTTAGGAGATCAATTGCTAAAACACCTGTGGATAATTGTTCATTTTTAAGGAACATGTTTTCCATAAGAATTGCAAAAACAAACCAGCAAAACTACCAAACCAATTGGTGTCATTCTTGTTTACTCTATTTGTATTTATGAAAATTACAAAGGTCAGCAAAAACGCTGACCCTACCAGAATTGGGTTTAATAAATGGGAAATATAATGATCCGTAGGAATTCCATATTAAGCTTGTAGTGAGCTATTGCCGCAAAATTTATTTAGAGTTTCGTTTAGTTACCTTGCATCTTATGTGCTAATAATTCTTCAACAGGTACTAAATTAATGTGCTTTTTTTACCAGCATTGCGGTACTCGGAAGGGGTAACATTGTACTGCTTCTTAAAATGGCCTGTAAAGTATTTGGGGGTATTATAACCTACCCTATAACAAATTTCTGATACAGTCAACTGACTATTTCTTAAAAGGTAAGCGGCTCTCTTTATCCGTATAAACCTGATGAAGTCGATAGGAGATTTTCCAGTTAGTGTCATTAGGTTTTTATACAATTGACCCCTGCTTATGTTCATAGCATTGCTCAATTCCTGCACAGAGTAATCAGGATTTCCAATTTGTTCTTCGATCACATCAATGGTTTTTTTGATAAAATCTTCATCATGAGAGGTAACCGGATTTTTACCAGCTTTTTGTTCCACTATCGATTTCCATGAGTAAGAGATGGTTTTTTTCTGCACCAGAAGGTTATCAATTCTGGCTTTGAGTACCTCAATAGCAAATGGTTTTACCATATAGGCATCAGCACCGGTATTGTATCCGGTAACTCGGTATTTTTCAAGTGCCTGTGCAGTGGTAAGGATGACTGGAATATGTGCGGTGGCTGTGTTTTTCTTTATTTTTTCGCAAAGCTCAAAACCGTCTGCTCCTTTCATCATAATATCACTAATAATTATGTCGGGGATGTATTTAGCAACAAGTTCAAGGCCCTCTAAAGCGTTTTCTGCTTCAATAATATTAAAGTGTTTGTTTAGGTTGTCTTTCAGATAAAACCTGAAATCTTCATTGTCCTCAACAATCAATAGTGTACTTTTTCCGGGCAATAGGGTTATCTCTCTGGCAAATTTTCCGAGAGTAGGGTTGGCAACCTGCATGTTTTCCCTGATACTTTTTTGGGTTGCAGATACATTTTCACCTTTTGGGCTACCCGGTAAACTTACAATAAAGCAACTTCCATTTCCAGGCGAGCTTTCTACCCTAATAGTTCCAGCATGTAATTTAACAAACTCCTGGGTTAAAGACAAGCCTATACCCGTACCTGCCGAAAATAAACCCCTGTCATCTTCATCCTGATAGTAGCGGTTAAATATCAGGTTTTGTTTTTCGGGTGCAATACCGATTCCGTTATCTGTAACTTTTATGATGATTCCATCATCAAGGGGGGTGGAAGAATTTTCAACATCATTGTTTTGCGTGATCAATTCTACCTTTACAAACCCTGAATCCTGCGTAAATTTAAGAGCGTTCGACAAGAGATTAAAAATGATCTTTTCCATCTTATCGGGGTCGAAATCCATAACATATTGCTCTGTATCTGCAAAAAAGGTAAGGCTGATGTTTTTACGTTCTGATAAATCCAGGAAGTTATAAGTGGCTTTTTTTATGAACTTAACAATGTCATTATTTGTCATGTTAAGGCTGATGCCCTGTACATCAATTTTTCTGAAATCCAGCAATTGGTTCACCATGTTTAGCAACCTGGAAGCGTTGCGGTAAATCAGGTTAAACTTATCGCGGGTTTGTTTATCTTTTTCATCTTTAACCATATCGCGAAGCGGAGAAATGATGAGAGAAAGAGGTGTTCGGAATTCGTGACTCATGTTGGTGAAAAATTTTATTTTTAACCTGTCGAGTTCCTGTTGTCTGAGTGCTTCAAGTTTCTGGTTTTCAATTTCAAATTTCATCCTCTCTCTTTGTATTACCAAATGCCTGGCAAACCAGAGCATGCTGATCAACAGGAGAATATAAAATATGTATGCTGCACGAGTGCGATAAAAAGGGGGAAGTATTTTTAAGAAAATTTCTACCCCATCCTTGTTCCATACCCCATCGTTGTTGGCAGCCTTTACGCGAAAAATGTATTCGCCGGGAGAAAGGTTGGTATAGGTTACCCTATGAGGTTCGTCACTAGGGAGGTAAATCCAATCTCTGTTGAACCCTTCAAGCATGTAGGCAAAACTATTGCGCGAAGGATTAAAAAAACTTAGAGCAGCAAATGAAATGCTGAAAATATTTTCTTTGTATTTTAAGGTAATAGGTGGGTTATTCAGCATCGAAGATGGCAGCACAACCCTATTATTGAGAGATTCACCCGGGCGTATGGTTTGATTGAGTACTTGTAGCTCAGTGAAAACTACGTCGGGTTTTCGTGTGTTACGAGCAATGGTAGCAGGGTCGAAGATGTTAAACCCTGACGGGCCTCCGAAGAGAATTTCGCCCATGATATTCAATAGAACACTGCGATTGTTAAATTCCCAGCCCTGCAATCCGTCGCTTTCGTTAAATCTTGTAATATTGGGCTCAGAATTTGGAAAATCGCTATACCACCCTGTTGGGTTTTCAATCCTTGCTATACCACGGGCAGTACTTAACCAGATGTTTCCTGTTTTATCCTTAGTCAAGGCCCTGATATCATTATCGGGCAGGCCGTCTGAACTGGTTATTAGTTTGAATGTCTCAGATTTGAAATCATAAATGTTGAGCCCGTTGCAGGTAGCGATCCATATCCGGTTGCTGTCATCAATAAAAAGGTCATTGATAATATCGTTGCTGATGGTGTTATTTTGGTGATCCCCTGAGGAGAAATACTCCAACACTCGGGTTTCAATATTTACCATGTAAAGGCCTTTAGATGTACCCACCCAGAAATTACCCAGGTGGTCTTTTTTTATGGTATTGATTTCATCAGGACTGAAATCAATGTTGTAATATTCAGAGAATGGAATTATTTTGCTGGTTCTCTTATTTAGTATGTCAATGCTCCCGTTGAGTGTCCCTATCCAGATTATCTCTGGAAACGCTTCCAGAATTGTCCATATTTTGTTATCGCTTAGGGTATTGGAGCTATTTGGGTTATAATTATATTGTTCGAACTGGCCGTTACCCAGGTATCTGTTCAATCCTCCCAGGTAGGTGCCGATCCAGAGTTCACCATCCGCATCAAGGAGAAGACTTACGATAATATCACTAGAAATGCTACCCTTTAAAAGTGGATCATGCTGGTATCGTACAAAATTTCCTTCTATACGGTTGTAATAGAGCAACCCTCCTCCATTGGTGCCAATCCATACGTTTCCCATTTTGTCTTCTTCAAAACAATTGATGTCGTTAAATGGAAGGCTATGAATATCGTTAGGGAGATTTTGAATAAGTGGAAAACGGATGAGCTCTTCATGGTGTTGGTTGATCCCATTTTTATAGGTACCAACCCAAATCATATCTGCACGGTCTTTATAAAGGGCTGTAATTACGTTTTGCGAAAGGGAATGTTTTTTGGTTGGATTGTTCAATATATATTGTACCGAAAAATCATAAAGGTTAATAATGTTAATACCACCATGATCGGTACCCACCCATATATTCCGGTTTTTATCCTGTACAATTGCCATCACAGAATTGTTGTTGAGCGTACCTTTTGATGAGTGGGATGAAAAATGATGCCACTCATTGGTTTTTGTTTCAAGAAAAAACAGTCCGCCAGCTTGGTTTGCAATATAAATCCACAGGTTATTATCACTATCTATATATAACTGATAAGCTCCTGTTTGATAATATTGGTTACTCTTTATGTGATCGTGTTTTGCTTTGATTTTTTGGTTTTGTGGGTCTATCCAGAAAAGTGTACCATCTGCAAGAATCATCCAAATGCTTCGGCTATCCATGGCTACTATAGATGTAATGGCACTATTTGCCGGGTTAAGTTTTTCATCGCCCCATTGCCATAAATCCCATTCTTCTAAAATACTTGAACTGGTTCGGTATTGGTAAACAATATTTTCAGATGTAATTAAAAGTATAAGGCCGTCTGCTAACATGAAAATGCTTTTGAAGGTAAAATCATCATAACCCAGGTTTTGAAAATATCTTTCGGAAGGTATAAAGGATTCTAGCAGAGGATCATAAATGCAGTAACCTTTCCGGTGGCCAATCCACAACTTCCCCGTGTTATCCTCATGAATGCTCGTTATGTAATTGTCGGCAATGGAAGAGAGATCGCCGGGGGAATTCAGAAAAATCTTGAAATTGTGCCCATCATATCGGTTTAGGCCGTGCGAAGTGCCAAACCAAAAAAAACCGGTTTTATCCTGATAAATGGCAGTAATTTCATTTCGGGAAAGGCCATGACCAATATTGATATGCTGAAAAAGAATCTCTTTGGCAGCATGAGTATTTTCGAAACCACTTAGCAAAAGCATTACTTTTAAGACTATTGCTAGTTTTCTTTTCATACTGATATTTGTTGTTTTTGTTGCATGTAAAGGTACTGAAAATGTTGTGTAACTAAATGGCTAATTCTTATTCTCAAAGTTTATGGAGTTGTTTCTTTAAACGGAACTTACTTGAAAAAACCGAGGTTTCATAGGTGTTACCGCAGATATTTTTCGTTGTTCTGTAGCTACACTTTCAAAATATCTTCTATTTTAAGACCAAATATCTTTGTTATTTCATTTTGAATCTCATTTAGTTCCGGAATCATAATTTTCTTCACTTTAT
>CAZVTW010000417.1:0-5270 GCA_964629805.1 uncultured Bacteroidales bacterium
TAGAATTGTTATTGCTTCAGGTGGAGAACCTGTATCATTTGTCCCGGAAGATGGCCAGGACCTTTCTGGAGTTAATAATGATTTTAGCGCTGCTGAAGATAAAGGCAACGGTAACAAAATTATTTATAACGGCGCAGGTAACTCAGTTAATGTAAAAGGGCTTCCTGGCGGAGGTAATGTGTATTTCACTATATATGAATACAACGGACATGGAATTTACAGCAGGTTTCTGACAGAAAATCCGGCAACAGGCGTTCAGGCCACAAATCATATTTCTACCGGAGAAATTGAAGGCGCTCCTTTTTTTATTACCGGCACAGGGCCTGTTGAAGTAGAAGTGCCATTTACGACACAGGGTATTTTCAATAGTAATAATTATTTTTATGCCTATCTATCAGATAAATACGGGGATTTCGCAAACGAAACGCTTATCGGAGAAAAACGCGCCGTTTCCGGGGATACAATCACATGCTATATACCGGTTGGCACACCGGTCGGTACAGGTTATAAAATCAGGATTAATTCAGACCGTCCCATCGTCACGGGTAATCCAGGCAGTCCTTTTGAAATTAAATCAACGGTGGAAGTCACTGTTAGCAGTGATATTGAAAGAACGAACAACTCACCGATCACTGTTGCAATTCAGTTCTCAGACAAAGTTGAAGGTTTCAAAATTGACGACATCCATGTAGTTAATTGTTATACATATAACCTTCATATGACAGAATTATCAAAAGAATGGGAAGTCGACATTTACCCAACCATCGAAAACGGATATGTGACGGTTACTATTCCGGAAAATGCAGCTAAAAATTTATCCGGTAAATGGAACCTGCCTTCAAACCAGTTTTCTTTCTATTATGATAAAATATTACCTGAAGTTGAGCTTTCAACAAGTGTTTCCGGTCCGACCAATGATGATGTCATACCCATGACTATTGAATTCAGCGAGGATGTTGAAACATTTTCAAAGGATATCCTGGAAATGACAAATTGTAATATCGAAGATTTATATATATACCAGCCTTCAAAAACCTGGAAAGCCAATATCATTCCTACAGACAGCCTGATTGAAGTCAAATTTCCTGCAAACAAAATAAATGACCTGTCAGGTAACCCAAACCAGGAATCTAACATCATAAAACTAACATATGACACATTAAAACCCTACCCAACTATCATTCCTGAATATACTTCTTATGTTAACAAACTTGATATTCCGTTAACCATAAAATTTAACAAAAAGGTTTTCGGATTCGATAAAAATGATTTAAAAGTTATTGCCAACGGTTCAGTTGAAACATTTACAAAAATTGACTCAGTGACATATTCGGCTGTCATTAAAGCACAGGAAGGGCTCATGGAAATGATTGTTTTGCAGAACGCCGTACTTGATGAGGCAGGCAATACCAACAACAAATCCGCAGAATACTCAATTGTTTGTGATGTAACAAAACCCCGTCCTGAACTCCTGTCTATTAACGACAGTCCAACAAACGACAGCACAGTCATCATTGATATATCAATGAGTGAATCTGTTCTTGAATTCACTGATGAAGATATTTTTGTTGAAAATGCGACAATCAGCAAATTTGAAGAAGTTACACCTTCAAGACAATGGTTTGTACATATTAATCCGCTTGATACAGGGATGTTTTCCATCTGGATACCAGAGGTTACATTCATTGATTCAGCAAAAAATGTTAACCTGGAATCGAACAAAATAACAATGCAATATGACACAATCCGTCCTCAAACTGAAATATTTGCTGTAGAAGAAGATACCACAAATGAGGAAGAAGTACAACTGAAATTGGAATTCAGCGAAAAAGTCAATCTTTTCACACAAACAGACATTCAGGTTATTAATGGTACGCTCAGCAGTTTTATTGAAGATTCAGCAGGTGTTTCATATTCGATAACCGTAAATCCAAAATATATAGGGATTATTTATGTGAACCTTCCCGAAAATACAGTGGTCGATTCGGCCGGAAATTTTAACCTGCGGAAAGAATTCAGTTTTGTATTTGACGACATTAATCCTAATCCGGTATTTCAGACCAAAATACCTGACTCAACAAATCAATCTGAAATACCTGTCGAGCTTATTTTTAATGAGAAAGTATTTGATTTTAACCTGGCTGATATCACAGTTCAAAATGCATCAATCTCTAATTTCACAGAAGCGGAAACAGGAAAAAAATTCACTTTTAACCTGAAGCCCCGTTCAGAGGGGGAAGTTACACTTTTCATTGATAAAGAAGTTTGCAGAGATAAGGCCGGTAATCTCAACAATGCTTCCGGCCAAATTAAGACTATTTATGATATAACAAGACCCGGTGTGAATATTGAGTATGCAGGGACAGGTAGCAATACCAATAATTTTGGTCTCTTTGTCACATTCACAGAGAAAGTGAAACAGTTCCAACTTACAAATATTTCAATTACCAATATTCAGGAAAAAACCAATTTGATAAAACAATCGGACAGTTTATTCTACCTCGAGTTTATCCCATACGCTAATGATACGCTTGTCATAAGGATTCCGGCAAATTCTGTTACAGATCCTGCCGGGAATGGAAATTTAGCCTCCGGTACGCTTTCAATCCCTTTTGGTCTTGATACCAAAGCGCCTGTTGTGGAAATAATTGTTCCGGGTGATACCATTGATTCGGATGCCCCCATTGCTTTTAAATCCAATGAAGAAATCAGCGCCCTGGACCCTGAAAAAATCATTATTGAAAACGGATCATTGCATGATTTGAAAAAAACGGACGATAAAACATATTCTGCATCACTTATTCCTTTAAATCAAGGATTTATTACAATTACACTTGAAAAAGGGGCTTTTAAAGATTTGGCTTATTTTGACAATGTATACGTTCAAAAAGAGATAGAATATATTCCCAGGGACGAGCCTTTTGAACTTACCAGGACAACATTTAATGAAAACATTGAAGCCGGAACAGCCATTGCAATGTTTCAAATGAACTATCCATATACAACAGATGGAGATTATACCTTTAACCTTGTACCAGGTAATGGCATAACAGATTCAGACAATGATAAATTTACCGTTCGGGGGGATAGTCTCGTCACCCTTGAAAAATTTAATTTTGAAAAACAGGGAGTCTATTTAATAAACGCGCAGGCCAGGGGGCCATCATTTACACCAAAGAACTATTTTACCCTGAAAATAAAAGATTTAAGTGAACCGCCATATTTAACTGATACATTTCCTGATATTAAATACACGATTGGAGAGCCCCTTCAGGAAAATCTGCCGATTTTTTATTTCGTTGATGAAGACGCCGGGGATAATCTCGATTATTTGAGGACACTTGCTAACGGAGAGGATTTACCTGACTGGCTCAACATCGACGATAACCTCATTTTATGGGCTTACCCTGAATATGTCCCGAATAAAGATGATACCCTGGCTATAAAAATCACAGCAATAGATGATTCCGGAAATCATATATCTGAAATATTTAACCTGATTATTATCGCCGATAACTCAGGTATTGATGAAAGCAATTTCCCTGAAGTCAATATTTATCCTAATCCGTCTCAGGGACTTATTGTTATTGAACCCAAATCAATGATTTCATTTTCTGTAAAGATACTTGATTTGGCAGGCAGAACTCTCATTCAAAGAAAATATGCGGGGAATAAAGTTGAAATGGACCTTTCCGGCCTGAGTCATGGGGCTTATTTGTTAAAGTTTATTTCTGAGAAAGGAACATTCACCAGACCAATTATAATTAGATATATGCTGAGCGGGTTTAACATGACTTTTTAAAAAAAAATAAAGTTCTTATTTGCAGTCTGTTATGGTTGTTGAAAAACGCAAGTTATGCCCAGTCGAAGTATAATCAAACCGGGTAACGATTTATTTTTACAATCTTTATGGTTGGCTGGTCAACTTTAACCAATACCGACTGGTTATCATGCCTGTGCCGATTTAATCGGTATAACGGGAATTAAAATTTTCTAAGCTAATCCGTCGGCATTCCCTATTTAGCAATGCGGGGGCACAGTATACAAGTTATTTTCAATTATCCCGAAAAGAAGTTTGGTATAAGGTAGAGGTTGTATTATATAAACTGATAGCAAATATTATTACATGAAGAAATCTGAAAAAATTTTTGTCCTTGATACAAATGTCATTCTGCACGATCACCGTTCAATATATAATTTTCAGGAACACGATATCATCCTCCCGATAATTGTACTTGAGGAGCTTGACCAGTTTAAAAAAGGCACAGGTTTAATCAATTTTCAGGCACGGGAGTTTGTTCGTGAACTTGACTCAATATCAGGACCTAATCTTTTCAAAAAAGGTGTTATTCTGGGAGATGGGAAAGGCTCACTATTTATCGAAAGCGGAAAAGAGTTTTCCGATGATATGAAGAAGTCCTTTTATGAGGATACACCAGATCACAGAATACTTGCTGTGGCTGAGTTTATTTGCAAAAAGCACTTTGAAAAGTCGGTCGTCCTTGTCAGTAAAGATATTAACCTGCGGATGAAAGCAAAATCACTGGGCATTCATGCTGAGGATTATGAGACAGGGAAAGTTGATATTACCAAATTCGACAAAGGAATAAAAACATTTGAAAAAAATGATGATGCACTTATTTCGCGTTTATACAAAGAGTACGAAGGTATCCCGGCAGAAGAATTTCAGTTTGAAACGGAACTTACGGCTAACGAATATATGATATTAAAAGGAGACAATTCAAGTGCGCTTGCCCATTATGATGCCACAAACCGTCTGATAAGCCGGGTTGAAAAACGAAAAGCTTATGGAATCACCCCTCGAAATGCAGAACAGGCTTTCTCTATAGATGCTATGATGCGCCCGGGGATTAGCCTTGCTACCCTGACCGGAAAAGCAGGTACCGGGAAAACACTCATGGCACTTGCTGCAGCCCTTGAACAAAGACGCGATTTTCATCAAATTTTCCTGGCAAGACCTATTGTTCCACTGTCAAACAGAGATATAGGTTTCCTGCCCGGAGATGTGGACGACAAAATAGGACCTTACATGCAGCCACTTTTTGATAATTTATCAGTTATCAAACACCAATTCAGAACAACAAGCAAAGAATATATCGCGATTGAAGAAATGCTCAAAACAGAAAAATTGATTATCACACCTCTTGCCTATATCAGAGGACGAAGCCTCTCAAATATTTTTTTTATTGTTGATGAGGCACAAAACCTTACGCCTCATGAAATCAAAACAATTATCACCAGGGCCGGTG
>CAZVTW010000418.1:0-5264 GCA_964629805.1 uncultured Bacteroidales bacterium
TGTTGGCGCCACTCCGCCTGAGGGCATAAGACTTGTCCAGGGGCAGGGGCCTTTTATTGCTTTGATAAAAGCCGGGCCGCCTACCGGACCTCCAGGGAAGATTTTGATAATCTCCGCGCCAAGTTCTTCGGCCCGGGAAATTTCAGAGGCGCTTCCGCAACCAGGCATCCATAATATCTTTCGACGGTTACAAACCTTAGCCATTTCTTCGTTCAGCAAGGGGGAAACGATAAAATCAGTACCCAGTTGCATGTACAAAGAACAGGTACCGTGATCGATAACGGAACCAACCCCAAAAATAAGATCAGGAAGGTTAGTTGTAGTATATTTTCTGACCTCGGAAAATACATCGTGGGCAAAATCCCCCCTGTTGGTGAATTCAAATATACGTATTCCGCCATTATAGCATGCCTGTATCACTTCTATACATATTGCAGGGTCTGAATGATAAAACAAAGGAACAATTCCGCTTTTTTTCATCTGCAGGGCAACCTCTATTCTTGAAAATTGTGCCATATAATATTATTTTGATAACGCCTGTTTATTTTTCCTCAAGTACTTTTTCAAAGCTCCCAAAAATAACTGTTATTCTATAACTTTACAAATCAATTTGTCAATGTAGGCATTGAAAAAAGATAATTAACCCTAAATTGTTCACGTTATTTTTCATCAATGCCGTAGTCACCAAAAAGGAAAACCGGGATGCTCTTTTTAATACGTTGTCATAAATCAAATAAATCTGAAAAAAATTATTTTATGTTATATAAAACAAAATGACAATTGAACAAACGATTGCTCAAATATTTTTTATTATAAAATTCTTATAATTCTTTTGATTTAAAAAAGATTAACTATCACAATTATGAACGCAAAAATATAAAATATTTCAATATTTACAAAAAAATTGTACAAACGATTGTTCATATTAAATAAAACCTGTAATTTTGTAATATTTCTTATCAAAAAATAAGATTTATTTAAGTAAAATATGGCTGAAGGATCAAAACGGAGGGTTACAATACATGATTTGGCAAGAGAGTTAAATACAACGCCTTCAACAATTTCCAGAGCTTTACAGAATCACCCGAGGATAAGCAGAGAAATGAAAAAAGCGGTGTTTGAACTTGCTGAGAAGCTCAATTATCAACCGAATTCAATAGCCTCTGGTCTGCGTAAAGGCATAAGTAATACAATCGGGGTCATTATTCCACACATCAACAGGGACTTTTTTGCTAATGTCATTGCCGGTATTGAAGATGTCGCTTTTGAAAATAATTACAAAGTATTCATTTGTCAAACACATGACAAGGCAGAGAAAGAGAAGGAATATGTCAAAACCCTTCTGGGTGGACGAGTAGATGGTGTTTTGGTATCACTGGCGCTTGAATCGGAAAATCATGAACATTTTAAACACATTCAACATGCCGGTATTCCATTGATTTTTTTTGACCGGGTGGCTGAAGATATAGAAGCAAGTAAAATAATGGTTGACGATTTTGAAGGCGCTTATAAGATCGTTTCGCATATGATAGAAAACGGTTATAACAGAATTGCGCACTTCAGCGGAAATGATCGGATTAATGTATACCGGAACAGAAAGGAGGGTTATATGGCTGCTTTGAAAAAACACGGTCTTTCAATTGACAGCAACCTCATTTTCTCACACGGACTAAAAATCGAAGACGGGAAAAGAGATATGGCTAAATTATGGCAAATAAAAAACAGGCCTGATGCCTTATTTTCAGCAAGTGATTATTCTGCACTTGGGGCATTACTTTTTTTAAAAGAACATGGAGTGAAGGTACCTTCTGAATTTGGTATTGCCGGATTTAGTAATGAAACTTTCACATCATTGATTGATCCTTCTATGACAACAGTATATCAGCATAGTAATGAGATTGGGCATTATTGTGCGAATTTGTTTTTTGAGGAAGTTAGTACAACAGATAAGCCTTTTATACCAAGGCGCACAATATTAAGTCCGGAAGTGCTCTTAAGGAAGTCGACAGCGGGGAAAGAAGAGTGAGTGGGTTATAGGTTGCGGGTTACGGGGTATAAGATCTGAACTCAGTAATTTTCGAAATCTATGTGTTACCAGGCATCGTTTAACTCCTCATCCCGACATCAAGTATGTCTTAACTCCGGGATTAAACGATGCCTTGCGCCTTTATCTTTCGAATTTACTGAGTTCAGAAAATTGAAAGGTGATGGAAAATTGAAACCTGGAAAATAAAAGAATTTTGGTAGTTTGGAATGTTAGAAGTTTGGAAGATGAGAAAAACTGAATGTTGGAAAATTGGTATGTTTAGGAATTGGTAGGATGAGGTTTTAAAATAGGGGGTAATACAAGAGAAAGTGAAGTTAAGATGTAGGTTTTTTTTAGTTTTCAATAACTAAAAGGAAAACCCTGATTTTATGACTTCCAAATCAAGGACTTAACTAATAACTTCTGCTCTACTAACTACTCAACTACTAAATGAAACAAAATATATTCATTCATCTAAAAAAAATACAATTATGGCAGTACATTATGAAATGCGTTATGCAACAAATCCGACAGATGCGAAAAGTTATGACACGGAGAGAATCAGGAACGAATTTTTGGTTCAAAATCTCTTTTCACCAGGCGATGTAAATATGGTATATTCTTTTTATGACAGGCTGGTAGTCGGTGGCGCTGTACCAAAAGCAGAGGATTTAATCCTTGAAACTATTGATCCGTTAAAAGCAGAATATTTTTGTGAACGGCGGGAGGTTGGAATTATCAATATAGGTGGAGACGGATCAGTGGAGGTTGACGGAACATCGTATGAACTTTCGTACAAAGAGGCTTTATATGTTGGCCGTGGAGCCAGAAAAGTCGTTTTTAAAAGCGCTGATAGCAATAAAGAGGCCCGTTTCTATTTTAACTCAGCGCTGGCACACAAGGAATTTCCTCATAAAAAAGTCACTCTGGAGGATGCAGAGGTTTTAAAATTAGGATCTTCTGAAGCAGCCAATGAACGGGAGTTGAACAAAATGCTTGTCAATACAGTGATAGAAACATGTCAGCTGCAAATGGGTATGACAGTCCTTAAAACAGGAAGTGTATGGAATACCATGCCACCACATGTGCATTCAAGAAGAATGGAGGCCTATTTATACTTTGAAGTTCCTGAAGACCAGGCTATCTGTCATTTTATGGGAGAAACTGATGAAACAAGGCACATATGGATGAAAAATGAGGAAGCTGTTATTTCACCTCCCTGGTCGATACACGCAGCAGCCGGAACCTCAAATTATATCTTTATCTGGGGTATGGCCGGTGAGAACATGGATTTCGGAGATATGGATAAAAGTGAGGCTATTGATTTGAAATAAGGTTAATTTGCCTGGTAATCCGAAACACTGACAGAGCAAATATGATTAAATTTTTGTCCGAATGATTCCCTGTGTGTCCTGAATGTACTATATCAGTTTAACACAGGGAATTATTTTATACTGAGCGGTTTTATAATTTCAATCAAGGTTGTACAATTAAATAATAAAAATGTAGACAGATACTTCCTGGGTTTTAGTACCAAAAAAAATCGTGCTGTAAACAATGAACAGAATAGACCGTATAACAGCTATTTTGATACAACTTCAAAGTAAAAAGGTTGTTAAGGCCCCGGAAATTGCAGACCGCTTTGACATAAGTCTCAGGACTGTCTATCGTGACATACGGACATTAGAGGAAGCCGGGGTGCCAATTTACTCGGAACCCGGAAAAGGATACAGCCTGGTGGAAGGATATCATCTGCCGCCTGTCCGTTTTACAAAGGATGAAGCTACTGCTCTGCTCATGTCCGAAAAACTTGTTGACGGACTGACTGATAAATCAGTATCTAAGCATGTTCAAAATGCCATGTTTAAAATTAAGTCAGTGCTGAGGTCAGAGGAAAAAGAACATCTAGAAAAACTGGCTCCGCTTATCAGAATAAATCCATCGTCTCCTGAAGCAGGTACAAATGGTTACAAATATATCCACCTGATACAAATAGCATTGATTGAGAGTAGAACCATTCATCTTGACTATTATTCGGTATCGAAAAAACAAACAACAAGCAGGGAAATTCTGCCTGTATCATTGTTTTATTATGCTTCAAAATGGCATGTCATCGGATTCTGCAAACTCAGGGAAGACTACAGAGATTTCAGGCTGGACAAAATTCAACACCTCAACATACTCGAAAATAAATTTGATGCCTCAGATTTATTATCAATTGATGATTATATTCTCACTTTGGCCAATTCAAGGGATTTATTACAGGTAAAAGTGCAATTCAGCAAAAAAATTGCCCAAACCATCAATGAACAGAAGTATTATTTCGGTTATATCAGGGAAAAGGATGCAGGTGACATGACAGAAATGGATTTTGCCACCGATTTACCTCATTATTTTGGAAAATGGTTACTCACCTTCGGATCACTGGTCAGGGTTACGGAACCGGAGTCTTTTAAAGTTCTGATGCAACAATTAGCTGAGGAGTTGTATAAGCACTGGAATGATTAATATCAACTTAAATGGCTTTAGAAATCAAGGCAATAGGATGATTTTTTTGCCGGATTATACTCAAATTTTGTGTTCTATATAATGGGGAGTACCTTAGAATTCCCGGACAAAAAAATTTTCGCGGACAAAATTTAAACAGATTAAACTTCTTGTTATTATTATGAGATTCTCAACCCAAGCAACCATTTCCACACAATAATCATCTTCAAAAAGCTGACATGCCGGAAAAGGACGCTCAACTATTTGAAAACCCTGCAAACTTCAAAACACCGCAAACCCTTTCACCCAAAACACAACAATCTCCATGCTGATACCGGAAGAAATTCTTTTTTCATTTCCCATTATCATAAAAGATTATTATTTTTGCCCGTCTGTAATAAAATGTATATCAAATAAAATAATTGATACAATGGGAAAAGGAGATAAAAAAACACGAAGAGGAAAACTTTTTGCCGGTTCATTTGGCATAACAAGACCAAAAAAAAGAAAGAACAAATATGTTAAAGCTGAAGAAGAAAATAAATCAGCAGAAAAAGAGACGAATCAGGAAGAGGTAACAAACGCATAAGCTTTTAAATTCTTGATATGACATTTTCGATTGACGAAAAGGATTTGAACAAATTCATCGTTATTGGTGACCGCGTACTTATAAAACCGAAAACACCCCAGAGCAAAACAAAATCAGGTTTGTTCCTTCCGCCTAATGTCCAGGAAAAAGAAAAAATATATT
>CAZVTW010000419.1:0-5252 GCA_964629805.1 uncultured Bacteroidales bacterium
GTGCTCCGTCTCCGTCAACATCAACATAGTTAGGCGACAAAATTTGTGTAAGCAGGTGAGTGTTTGCGTATGCTTTGTTTCTTATCTCTCCTGTAATTGTGTTAAAATCTGTTCCTGTAAGGGCCTGTTCGTCAATTTTGTATTCATCATTGTCGTTTGAGATCAAATCAAAATTCCGGTAAGCCAGGTAACGTTTTTTTATAACATGTCTTAAAGGGTCAATATCAACAACAAGATTTGATTCGTTCCTGGTAAATACCGGCAGGCCATATACGTACCTGAATCCGTCTTCGTTGTGAATCGAAAACTCAGTAATTGCATTGTCCGCTACACACCTGGCAAGGGGAAACTCATCAAAAAGCGACTGGCAAATTTTTTCTTCCGATTTTGTTGTATAATCAATGTACGAAGAAGATAAGTGAGTGTTTTCTGCAATTTCTCCGTACAAAAAATCATCTTCAACAGATACACTTTTCATCCCCGGAATTTTATTACGCAGTTTTACTTTAGCAGCTTTGCTTTCATGCGTAATGCCTGTATAATCAACCTTTCCGCCGGCATCATTGTTAAACCTGAAAAATGAACCGCCAAATTTTTTGTTATTTCCCCAGTCCCTGATTTTTGTCAGTTGCTGACCAAACCCAATGTCCATACCAATACCGACATTTTGACCCACCATGACTTCAAATCCCAGGTTCAGTATATTAAATTTTGATTTGCCATTGTCTGGTTTATTGACACTGTAACTACCGGTTTTAGTATGGTGAGCTCTGAATCCGCCACTTAATCCCTCGCCTGTGACTGTAAACATGTCATGGTTGGAAAAAGGCATGCCAATAAAAATATCCCTTTTGTTGTAAGCAGATTCTTTTTCAACATAATAATCCATTTTTACCTTTGCCAAATCATCTTTTTGGTAATCATCAGGCTCATGCAGGAATCCATATGCTTTATTATGAGTTAAATACTGATTATGTTGCATGTTAAATCTGGCCTGCTTACCAATTTGCAGACCTACGGGGACCGGGCCGTTTAACTGGGTTGAAAAACTCCAGTTGAGCCCGATACCGTCATATTTGGTAAATGTGGTGGAGAAATTAGCATCCAACATTGTGTAAATACCATATTGTGAACCTGCTAAAGCAATTGATGTGCCCCCGCCTAATAATCCCCTGACTTTTTTCGGATTATTTTCTATCTCCTTTTTAATCTTTTTTCTAGTTTCATTTTTGTCTTCACCATATTGTAAAGCATTGGTCAGTTTTTTTAATTTTTTGTTTGATTCACTCATAAAAATTTTACTGGCGCTGACATTTGCAGAAAAAGTAACACCATGAGGGTCCCAGTTTATGTTTAGGCCCAGGCCGCACACGTTGAGTCCCAGACCCTGTGACCGGAAAAAACCATTATAATTGTTATATCGTAAAGATTTGGAATAACTCAGTGCGCCACTGGCATCCACGCTAAATGCTTCAATGCCGATGTCATTGGCTGCAGTTACTGACCAGTTTGGCCTGGTTTTGTTATAAGAATTAATTTCCTCTCCGCTATAATCATCAGGCAGCCCCCTGGCAGACCTGTTGATAGCGCCGGGATTTAGGGTCCATCCGAAACCTACCCATGATGCTTCCTGCTCTGATGATACACCACTGTTGTATGACAGAGACAAGGCATATCCTCCACCGTCCGGGCCGGGGATGTCAAGGACGGGCAGATTGTAATTAAATCCGCCTGTGGCCAGGTTGACCATTTCGGTGGTTGCCACAGGAGTGAAAGACGAAAATTCCGGTGAATTAGGACCGCTGGTCAGGCCATAGGCCAGACCTGGGAAAATAATTTCTGCTGCCAGGTTAATGGCCAGAAATAATGAAATACATTTAATAAATACCGATCTCCTGAATGTCATATTTACTTGTTATTTTTTATTTCTAATCCGTTTTTCATTCTTATTCCGGGTATATCTGCCATTTGTTTTCCTTCAAAAACAAAATGTGATATGCCGGTCAGAAATATTTGGTCCTCAAAAATTAATTCAACAGTATCATTGCCGGTCAGGTCAGCATCATTTTGAAATACAAGATGAATATTCCTGTAAGGAGTAAGTCCGTATGTGTTTTCAAAATTATGTAAAACCGGATAGAGCGTATTCCCGCCTGTCTGTAGCCTGACATATGAATCAATGTTAAAATTCATTTCCTGTACGCGTTTTTTATATGCCGTTTCATTAAAGACCTCAAAAAACATCACATCTTTGTTTTCTCCTTTTTTTTCGGGTGCAATAGTGAGCATGAAAGTCAGATTGTTTTGATAATAATTAAACAAACTGTCTGTTTGATCTTCACCCGGCACAAAGGGCAATGATTTTATTTCTTTCATTACCAGGTATTCAGGTGGCAGATACAGGGCCGTAATTTTAAAACCTTTTATTACTTTTTCCCTGATCAGTCCGTTTTCCATGTCATGTAACCAGGCATGAAAATCTTCCGGTTTTATTTCACTTTTCCGGCATGATGCGAAAATAATGAACAAAAACAGGACATAATATGATATCATTTTATGATGTTGCATGGTTGCCTTTAGCAAATAAGGTTTAATTTATGGTGTACAACATAAAACCCTTATCCTTTTCTTTGTTGTTCAGTTGTCCGGTCAAAGGATGTAAGTCCGGACCAAACAATCCTATTTCATAATGACTTGATTAATAACTGTTTCTTTATCTGTTGATAATTTATAAAAATACAAGCCCGGAGCCAGTTTCCGGCCTGTGTTGTTTTGACCCTTCCAGGTAAATGAATATGAACCTGGTATGACATTTTTATCCAGGATTTTTTTCATGCGTATACCCCTGGCATCAAAAATTTCAAGGGTTGCATGACATGTTTGTGTTGTGGTGAAACTGATATTGATTTCTCCTGAAAAGGGATTGGGATAATGCGATACCTGTTGCTTTATGTTTGATTCAGCGGCGATTGCAGATGTTGTCTGCAGTTGCAGTGATTGTTTTTGACCGTTGACATGTACTGTGAGGGCAGAAGTGTTGAAACTACCGTTAAACGGAATCCTGAGAAACGGAACACCGTCAACGGGCGGGTTTGCTGCCACAACAGCAATCCTGTAAGGGGTGGATTCATAATTCCAGGCCAGCATCATATTTTCGTTTATCAGTTCAGGTATACCATTGAAACGTGCTGCCGGAAAATCCAGTTCAGCATGAAAACTAATCATCTCACCTTCTGAAATAAATTCAATGGCTCCCTCTGCCAGCCTGACTTCAACAGATGCTGCCGGCGGTTTTTCTTCGTTTTTGAGGTCAGTGACAGGAAAGGGATCATCATAACCAACGGCCTTTCTGAGAATGAGGCCTGCATCTGTTGCAAAGCCAATGAGATAGTTGGGATCATCCAGGTCCATGATGCCATCGACATTCGCAGCATATTCCTGCCAGGTTTTCCAGGGGCAGGGCAGGCCCCAGCGCTCGGTGTCGTTATCAACACTGTGGTTGAGGACTATGGCAGCATCAAAACTGGTTATCCGTGCATCGTTGTTTACATCGCCGTATGTAAAACCCACGTCAACGCTGATAGTACTCGTTTCGATGACCAGGCCGGGCAAACCGGTATTTTTTACTTGCCAGTTATATTCGCCCATGTCATCAAGGGTGAATTGTTCAAAATAATCATATCCCTGAATTATCCGGCCATCCTTGTACATTTCGAACTGGTTTGCAGAATGAGACATGCCATATGACGCCAGATCGACTGAGACGGACTGGCCCGCTGGTAAATTATAGAGGGAAGGACTGATTGGCACTTCATCCTGGGGATGATAATATGAAGAGTTCCCTTCGAACAATATCCTGTTTGCCATCAGATCGTCTATTGGAATGTTATTGCCTGAAACATTAAGGACGGGAGCGCCAGCCATGGATGAAAAATCAGGAATATGGGTTATATTATTACCTGAAAGGTTGAGAAAATTTAGTGTAGGGAGTGTGTTGAGCAATTGCGGAATATCACCTGTGATGTTGTTGTCCGGGAGATCAATGGACGTAATGTGTTCGTTTGATATGGTGACGCCTTCCCAGTTGTTAACCTGGTCGTTGAGCTCCCAGGAGACAGACCAGTTTTTTCCGCCTGTGGAACAATAAAAATCTGTGAGCGCCTGATATTCAGTAGTTTTAATTCCGTTTGTTGATTCCGGGTCGGTAAGTTCAAAGATGTGCGAATTGACATTGGCATTCCAGCCTGTGTTGTCTCCGGATTTAAGATTCGCCAGGATAAGGAAGGTTCTGTCCCCGGTGTGTAAAGCTTCCCAATGGCGACCACCATAGGTCGTGATGTTTTCGATCTGAACAAACTGCTGCCCGTCAAACTTATAAACAGACGATTCTGTTTGATAATTGTATGATGAATTTGTACCTGTCCTATAATTTGCAAAACAAAGATATTGAATGTCATCATGAACAACCGGCTTGATATGGCGACAGAATGAGGTTGTAATATCCTGGTAATGCGTAAAGCCTGTGCCGTCCCACTGATAAATTGCTGAATTGGTATCATAATTTCTAACACCTGAAATAACAGAACATCCATTTGCTATCGCAAGGAAATGTTTGTTCAAATGACTGAAGCATGCAACATTAATACCTCCATGAGTTGGGATGTTTTGAAAATGAGAGAATGAGATACCGTTCCATTTATAAATCTTTGAATTAATATCATAGCTGTTTGAGGTTTTAGTATAATAATTAACTAAAAAAAGAAAATGCTGCCCGTCAACAGAAAAATATTTCCATTTTCTGGCGCCTGAAGAGTTGAATGTATTTATTTCTGAAAAAGACGAACCGTTAAATTTATAAATTTTAGATACCTGGTCGTGATAGCTTCCATTTGTTGAGGAATAATAATTTGCAATTGCAAGGAATGATTCGCCGTTTATTTCAAAATATTCCAAATCACGAGCTCCATGCGTAGCTATTTGTTGGCTAAAACTAAACTGAGCGCCGTCCCAGTAATAGATTTTAGCAAAATGATCATATCTATCACTGCTGTGATAATAATTCGCTATGGCCAGGTATTGTATGTTGTTTATATTAAAAGAAATGATATCTTGGGCGCCACCGGTTGACAAACTTTGAACCAAATCAAAGCTACTGCCGTTCCACTTGTAAACAGGTGACTGGCTGTCATAAGAAAAAGATGTTGAAGATGAACCGCTTCGATAATTTGCAATGGTGAAAAAATGTTCACCAT
>CAZVTW010000420.1:0-5231 GCA_964629805.1 uncultured Bacteroidales bacterium
AGAGGTGTTTTCATGAACCGCAGAATTATTCAATCTTCGATATATTAATTTTTATTTCGTTTCAAGCCCTTAAATCCTTAGCCAGTAGTAACTACTGTATAACAAATTTGCATCTCGTTGATTATTTGTTATTTAAGGCGAAGTTTGATTTCGCCAAAAATCATGAGGACTATTTTGCAAAAAAGGATGTGTTGTCCTTATATAATACTTTCTACGAGCTGAATAACATTTCTGAATCTCTGCAATCCTTTGCCTGTAAGTATTTTATAAGGATGCGAAAAATATTCAAGTTCATTTTTGTACCGCAAATATAGTTTATTCCTCTTTTCACCCGGATTTTCTCTGATAGAATCATATTTCCATTCCACATCAGTATAACAAAGTATTGAAAGATATGGTTTACATTTTTTAATTTCATCTGACAGCCAAACAGGAATGGATTTGTAAACTTCTTCAAACCATACTTTAGTAATGATAAGATCAGTGTCGAAAAAAATGTAATTCGAATCTGAATGATCATAAGCATTAAAATCTTTTACCTGTTGAATTGCTATGTTAACAAGATCATCAAAGCAATATGGTCTGTTTAAATTTTCGACATAATCTCTGGCATATTCAGGAACCCAAACTGAATGATAATGCTTTGCCAGAAATTCCGTTAATGTTGTTTTACCAGTCGATTCAGGCCCTGTAATCATGATTTTAAAAGGTCCTTTACTCACAATAATTTTGTTTTTGAAGCATGAAATTTATAAACAGGTATCGGAGTAGATGATGATTTTTTCCATTGAATGTAGCCAATAATTGCCATGACCGTATAGACAGCGAATAATATCACCGAAGGATACAATCCTTTATAAATATATAACCCCATCGATACAATATCTGCTATAATCCAGAAGAGCCAGTGTTCAATTATTTTTTTGGCAAGCATCCAGGTCGCTGTGATACTGAGTGCGGTTGTAAAAGCATCCCAAAAGGGGATTTCAGAATCAGTCGCATAAAGAAGTGTACATCCAATAATAACAAAGAGTAATAAAGTAATGCTGATCAGGATAATCATTGTTTTCAATGATGAACTGACTACCGGAACATCATCATTGCCCTTTCCTTTCGTTCCTTTTACCCAATAATACCAACCGTATATTCCGATGAAAACATAATAAACCTGGATTGACATATCGGCATAGAATCCGGAAGTAAAGTAGACATAAATATAAATGAGTGAAGATAAGATACCAAAAGGCCAACAGAGAATATCCTGACGAATCGAAAGAAAAATATATAATAAACCAGACAGGACACCAACGATTTCAATGATTGTATTTAATATCTCCATAACTTAGAAAAACGGGGAATACTTATTGAAACATGTAACAAAGGCGGATAAATATACAGAAAAAAGCTGTGTTATTATAAATTGGAGATTTCTTCATGATTTCCTAAAAGTCTGAAAAATTTTATATCCTGTTTGATGACATCAACTGCTTTTTGGAATGCTTTATCCTGATCGTTGGAGATTTCATAATATTCGCTGGATGTCCATAGGTCCCTGGCCAGAAGTGCTTTGAGCTGTAGTTTGATAAGAGGAAGGGAGATTTGTATGTCTTCTTCATTTTTCTTCACTTCTTTTTTTTCAGCATATGCATAAAAATTTTTCAGCATTTGCTGAGTGATGGTAAATCCACGTTTGAATGCCTTAATATCAGGATATTGAGATTTTAGGACCTTTCTGTTTTTATCAAGATATTCAAGGGCAAAATGATTCATAATGCCTTTACTAATAATTGATTGATAATAATCTGAATTCATGCTTGTATCGAGGGGCACAAAAAGATCGGGCATGATACCCCCACCGCCGTAAACAAGCCGTTTGTTGATAAGGGTTGAATATTTAAGTGAATCCGGAAAATGTATGCTGTCCTTGTTACATAATTCTCCGTTTATTTTTCTTTTAGTCAGTTCTTTCCTGTATTCCTTTACGCCGTTTTCATAAGGTTTTTGAATTAACCGGCCTGATGGGGTATAGTATTTTGCTACAGTTAACCGGACCATGGAACCATCCCGCAATTGAAAAGGTCTTTGGACAAGTCCCTTACCAAATGATCTGCGTCCGACAATAACACCCCGGTCCCAATCCTGAACAGCCCCGGAAACAATTTCACTGGCAGAGGCGGAGCCTTCATCAATCATAACAACCAGTTTACCTTCCTCAAAGCTACCGTCAGTTTTTGTTTTATAGGTTTTTTTAGGGCTGTTTTTACCTTCTGTGAATACAATAACTTTGTCTCCTTCTAAAAATTCATCTGCAAGTTTTATGGCTACATTTAAATATCCGCCGCCATTATTCGTCAAATCTAGCACTAAGTGTTTCAATCCGTCCTCTTTTAAAGAATTAAGCGCTTTTGTAAACTCAGTGATAGTTGTTGCAGAGAATCTGTTAAGTTTTATGTAACCAATCGAATCATTTACCATGTATGAGGCGTCTAAACTGAAAATAGGTATTTTGTCCCTGACAATGGTAAATTCAAGAAGTTCATCAACCATTCTGCGTTTTACAGAAATATCCACACTGGTTCCCTTTTCGCCAAGTAATCTGTCACGGACACCTTTCGAAGTTATCCCAATTCCGGCTATCACTTCATCTCCAACCTTTATAATTCTGTCTCCTGCTTTTAATCCCACTTTTTCAGAAGGACCTCCTGCTATGGGTGATACAACAATGACTGTGTCATTTAATACATTAAATTGTATTCCAATTCCTTCAAAGTTGCCTCTGAGAGGCTCATTCAATGCCTCGACATCATCTTTTTTTATATATGTGGAATGAGGATCAAGATCTTTCAAAATCGAGACTATTGCCTCTTCAATGATCTCTTCCTGGTCTATTGTATCTACGTAATAATTATTTGTGATATGCAGGAATTGACTCATTTTAAAGATTTGATCATTAAAGATCTGGGCTGGAGCAGACTTAATGATGCAAATCGCTGATAGAACTAAAAATAATATGGTGTTTATTATAGATTTTTTTATCATTTTTTGTAGCTGACTTAGGATATTGATATTAAATTGTATATGTTAACGAGATAAAAATTGAAATGTTTCAAATTTTCTATCAAAATTCATTCCGATATAGGCTTCCGGAAAGGAATTAAGATGAATCCGACAGGATTATTATTCGGGGAATGGCAGTTATATATGGAAGATGCATCAAAACAGAAATAAACACTAACATTAGTTTTAACCGGAATCATCTAATCTTTTTTCAAACGTGTTGATAATTTTATCAAGTGCTGTAATAATGTCCTCTGATTTTGTTGTTACTTTTTCCGCAAATGGAATGGTTTCGAAATAGATTGTTGGATTTTCATAGGCATCAAAACAATGAAGATTTGACATGACAGTGTCTTGTAAGGCAATAAGCTGTTTTATATCTTCAAGCAACATATCATAGGTTTCACGTTCTGAAGGATTCCAATTTTCTTTTCTGGCATTTATGGAGCTAATAACCCCGGGGAATTCTTTTTGATGTACCTTTTTAAGCCTGCCTTTAAAAGGGGCTTTTTCTTTTTTCCCTGAAAAAATCCATTTCCTGGTATTGACCTGAGATTCATATACAAGGAATCGCATCTTTTGAAGGTCAATAATCGAGAGTGAATAATTTCTAAAGCTTCTGAAATTTTCGTCCGGCTTATGATTTTTACAACCAGCGGTCAATAAAAAAGTAAAAAACAAGAATAACAAAAACCTTTGATGACAAATATATACATGAATATACTTCATATTTAATAGTATTTTTTGAAAGTCAATACTAAATAATCTAATTCCTGTTGATTTTACTGTCAATATCTTCTACTTCCGATTCATCGAATTTTCCGAACCAGTCTGTCAATTTGATTTTTGCTTTTTCCTGAATTTCTTCTGTAATATATTTTGAAGCTTCCGTAATGGCATAAAGTAGTACAGCAAGATCATCAGCAAAACCAAGTATTGGAATAACGTCAGGAATAATGTCAATCGGGAAAATGAAATAACCCAATGCGCCAATTAATACAGCTTTGGTTGTAACAGGTACATGCTCATCTTTAATAAGATAATAGAGTAATAAAGCGCTATAAGTCACTTTTATTCCTGCTGAACGACCAAATTGTTGCAATTTGTGCCAAAATTTTGATTCGGAAAATTCTTTCTTAAATTTTTCGAAATCTTCTTTAAACTGTTTTGTTTCCATATTTCTTCAATTTAAATTTATTTCAAAGATAAACCATTGAAATAAATTATAAAACCCTCAGGGTAATTATTTTTTTTAAATATACAATTTGGAATATCTTAAAAAGGAATTCTTGTAGTTTTTACACGCAGGAAATAAGTTACTTTATTTCTTAAAGAATACAGAAATTGACTATGAGATGAAAAGATGGACAATAAAGGAATCGAGAATTTCTTGTGTATACCGTGAAGTTTTGACAAAACGGAGCAATGCATTTTTGGTTTTAACCGGTTCAATGGCAAAAAAATGCATTCCGCCTGCTCCGGGAATATCAGGCCTGTGAAAATTATATTTTTCCTCAATGAGATGTAATGAATGTTCACCATCAATTTTCAATAATTCATTATTATTATTCGGTAATAACAGTCTCCATTCTTCACCAAAACTGAAATTTGATTCAAGCGAAACTGTAACCAAATCATCTTTTCGGATTTTAAATGTTTTACCGTTATCCTGTCTTGATAATGAATAAACTACACCCATATTAAAGAAAAAACTCATTTTTGTATTATCTTTCAGTTTAATTAGTGAAAATTTCCCGGGATATGGTAATCCCGGGAAAATGATTTAATTAACAAAATGAAATAGAAATGATTAATTTGGAAATTATTTAGTGTGATAGTCTCTTTTTCGCTATATGGTTAATAAGTTAATATTATGTTGAAATATTTTTATCCTCCTGCCTTCATTTTTGTTATTAAATCAATATAAAAGTATATTCATCAGAACTTTTTTTATATACCCTTTCGGTAAAATAAAAATCCTGGAAAGTATATAAGTGTTATTATGTGTTATCACTCTAAAGTGGATATGCTCCTGCAATATTTATGTTGTTTTTTTTTGGAAGTGTGAGTTAATTAATGATTAACGAATTAGGCTACTGAATTCAATTATTAATATGATCTAAAATTCTAAAACGAAAATCTACTGCAACACTGAACTGCACATTGCTATTGAG
>CAZVTW010000421.1:0-5229 GCA_964629805.1 uncultured Bacteroidales bacterium
AGAGATAGAATATATTCCCAGGGACGAGCCTTTTGAACTTACCAGGACAACATTTGATGAAAATATTGAAGCAGGAACAGCCATTGCTATGTTTCAAGTGAACTATCCATATACAACAGATGGAGATTATACCTTTAAACTTGTGCCAGGTAATGGCATAACAGATGCAGACAATGATAAATTCACCGTTCGCGGGGACAGTCTTGTCACACTTGAAAAGTTTAATTTTGAAAAACAGGGAGTCTATTTAATAAACGCGCAGGCAAGAGGACCTTCATTTACACCTAAGAATTATTTTACTCTGAAAATCAAAGATGTCAGTGAAGCGCCATATTTAACTGATACATTTCCTGATGTTAAGTACAGGATTGGAGAACCCCTTCAGGAAAACCTGCCGGTTTTTTATTTTGTTGATGAAGACGCAGGAGATAATCTCGATTATTTAAGAACCCTTGCCAACGGTGATGATTTACCTGACTGGCTCAACATCGACGACAACCTCATTTTATGGGCTTATCCTGAATATGTTCCGAACAAAGATGATACCCTGGCTATAAAAATATCTGCTATTGATGATTCCGGAAATTATGTTTCCGAAATATTCAATCTGATAATTATTGCTGACCATTCAGGAATTGATAAAAGCAATTCTTTAAAGGTTAAAATCTATCCTAATCCCTCTCTGGGATTTATTTCTATTGAGCCCGGATATTTCTCTCCTTTTGATGTAAAGATATTTGATTTAGCAGGCAGAACTCTGATTCACAAGAATTATGTTGGGAAAAAAGTTGAAATGAACCTTTCCGGCCTGAGCCAAGGCACTTATTTGCTAAAATATATTTCTGAGAAAGGAACATGTTCCAGGTCAGTCATCATTCGATAAATAAACCAGGGAAAAACATTTTCAGCAATTTTTAGCATTGGCAGATGAAATAGACAACTTTAAAATTTGTGCTATATTAACTGATAGGAAAAATATTTTATGAAAAAAACAAAAAAAAATTTTGTCCTCGATACGAATGTCATTCTGCATGATCACCGTTCGATTTATAATTTTCAGGAACATGATATTATCCTGCCCATAATAGTGCTTGAGGAACTTGATCAGTTTAAAAAAGGTACAGGTTTGATTAATTTTCAGGCACGGGAGTTTGTCCGTGAACTTGACTCAATTTCCGGGCCTAATCTTTTTGAAAAAGGAGTTGTTTTAGGAGAGGGAAAAGGATCCCTTTTCATTGAAAGCGGAAAAGAATTTTCAGATGAAATGAAAAAGTCCTTTTCTGAGGATACACCAGACCACAGAATACTTGCTGTTGCAGAATTTATTTGCAAAAAGCACTTTGACAGGTCAGTTATCCTTGTGAGTAAAGATATTAATCTGAGAATGAAAGCAAAATCACTTGGTATTCATGCTGAGGATTATGAGACAGGAAAGGTTGATATCACAAAATTCGACAAAGGAATAAAAACATTCGAAAAAAATGATGATGCACTTATCTCGCGTTTATACAAAGAATACGAAGGCATACCAGTAGAAGAATTTAAGTTTGAAACGGAACTTACTGCTAATGAATATATGATATTAAAAGGGGACAATTCAAGCGCCCTTGCACATTATGATGCAGTAAACCGCCTGATAAGCCGGGTTGAAAAACGAAAAGCTTATGGAATCACTCCACGAAATGCAGAGCAGGCTTTCTCGATAGATGCTATGATGCGCCCGGGAATTAGCCTTGCTACCCTAACCGGAAAAGCAGGTACCGGTAAAACCCTCATGGCGCTTGCTGCGGCGCTTGAACAAAGACGCGATTTTCACCAGATTTTCCTGGCAAGACCGATTGTTCCGCTGTCAAACAGAGATATTGGTTTCCTCCCCGGAGATGTGGATGACAAAATCGGACCTTACATGCAGCCACTTTTTGATAATTTATCAGTTATCAAACACCAGTTCAGAACAACAAGCAAAGAATACATCGCCATTGAAGAAATGCTCAAAACAGATAAATTGCTTATAACACCTCTTGCATATATCAGGGGACGAAGCCTTTCTAATGTTTTCTTCATTGTTGATGAAGCACAAAACCTTACTCCACATGAAATTAAGACTATTATCACCAGGGCCGGAGAGGGGACAAAAATGATCTTTACAGGTGATATCCAGCAAATTGACTCTCCATACCTTGACTCACGTTCAAATGGTTTATCGTACGTTTCTGATAAAATGAGGGGGCAGGAAATTTTCACACATGTCAATCTGATTAAAGGTGAACGTAGCTATCTGGCTGATTTGGCTTCAGATATCCTCTAAATTCTACATATTTCTAATCCAATCTTTTTTATGGTGCGATTTTATATTTATATTGACATATCAAGAGCGATTTGTTATAGTAAATAGTATTTTTAGCCATATATACAAAATTCTTTCTTTTTGGGGCGAACTCATGAATGTTTTTTATATTTGTGGTCATTTTTGATTTCAGTTTTTACCTGTTTTAGTCTATCTTGTCATTACGAAAGGATAATTAAAAAGGTATAGTATTTTTTTTACACAAATAAGCAGCAAAGATACATGATGGACCTTGAATCAATATGCAAAAACACCATAGATTTGACATTGGATGTTGGAAAATTTATTAGAAATGAAAAAGATAATATTGACCGGGACGATATTAAATACAAGGGATTTAATGATTTTGTTACCTATGTTGATAAAAAATCCGAGGAATTACTTGTTGACGGATTAAAAAAAATATTCCCGGAAGCAGGATTTATAACAGAGGAAGATACTGCCGGCCTGCGCGGAGAAAAATACAGCTGGATAATTGATCCGCTTGACGGTACCACCAATTTTATCCACGGATTAGCTCCCTTTTCAATAAGTATAGGTTTGTATCACGACACGAAACCACTCGCAGGAGTCGTCTATGAAATTTGCGGCAATGAATGCTTTTATGCCTGGGAAGGAAGCAAAGCTTATATGAATGGAAAAGAGATATCCACTTCATCAACAGAGCATTTGAGAGACTCGCTCATTATTACCGGATTTCCTTATACACATTTTGATGATCTCAGCAAGATAATGAATTCTGTTGAGTACTTTTTAAAAAATTCGCATGGATTGCGTCGACTTGGCTCGGCAGCTGCTGATCTTGCCTATGTTGCCTGTGGCCGGAGTGATGGATTTTACGAAGTTGGTCTTAATCCGTGGGATGTGGCCGCCGGTGTATTCATTCTTCAACAGGCAGGAGGGATTATCGCCGATTTTTCAGGTGGCCCTGATTTTATTTTTGGAAAACAAATTGTAGCTTCTAACAAATTTATTTTTAAAGAATTTCAGGAAGCTGTCAATAAGTTATTAGTCACTGAATGAATCCGGAAAAAAACAAACACTTAGAAGTAGCTGTTGTCATTCTTAACTGGAATGGTAAGGATTATTTGAAACATTTCCTGCCAAAAATTATTGAATATTCAGGCAATGTTGATAATTGTGAAATTATAGTTGCGGATAATGGTTCCATAGATGATTCAGTCAAATTTATGAAGGCAAATTTTCCTTCAGTCGGATTGATTGAGCTTGAAAAAAATCATGGTTTTTCTGAGGGCTATAATCGTGCATTAGAGGTGATTGATTCAAAATATTTTGTATTGTTAAATTCAGATGTTGAAGTCACCCCGGATTGGCTCCTGAACTTATACACCTTTATGGAAGACACGCCAAATGCTGCTGCCTGTATGCCTAAACTGAAGAACTACAGCGAAAGAGATATGTTTGAATACGCAGGAGCTTCCGGTGGCTATATTGACATGTTTGGTTATCCCTTTTGCAGGGGACGTATATTAAATGTTATTGAACAAGACAACGGACAATATGATGATAATATCCGCATTTTTTGGGCAAGCGGCGCCTGTATGATGGTTAGATCATCAGTCTATAAAAAGTTAGAGGGATTAGATGGTGGCTTTTTTGCACATATGGAAGAAATAGATTTTTGCTGGCGGGTTAAAAATACAGGATATGAAATCTGGGTTGTACCGGTTTCTATAATATATCATATTGGCGGGGGAACACTTCCAAAAGAAAATCCGGACAAAATTTTTTTAAATTACAGAAACAGCCTGCTTTGCCTTTTTAAAAACCTTTCCAAAGAAAAGGTTATATGGATTCTGCCATTCAGAATGATGCTTGACATAGCATCAGCAGGCATTTATCTGTTTACTGGTCGAATAACTTTCTTTTTTGCTGTCTTAAAAGCTCATATGGCATTTTTCCATCTGATCCCAAAATACAGAAAAAAAAGAATCTTTATTCAGAAGATGTCAACAATAAAATCACATGATGAAATATTAAAAAAAAGTATTTTATATTTGTTCTTTGTTAAAAAGATAGAGGAATTCAAAAATATTAATTGGCATAAGCCAGAAAAAGTTAAATTGATAACTAAGAAATAAAAACACGTGTCTGATAGTTTAGTAATTATACCGACCTATAATGAGAAGGAAAACATTGAAGCAATCATCAAGTCAGTATTTTCGCTTCCGGTTGAATTCGATATTCTGATTGTTGACGATAATTCACCGGATGGTACAGCCGGTATCGTCAAAAAACTGAAAGATGAATCTTCAGGACGCCTTCATCTGATTGAGCGCCAGGGGAAACTCGGTTTAGGCACTGCATACATCACCGGTTTCAAATGGGCTATAGAAAATGGATTTGACTATGTTCTGGAAATGGACGCTGATTTTTCCCATAATCCCAAAGACCTTGTCAGGCTGCGCGAAGCCTGTGTTAAAGATGGCGCGGATTTGGCAATCGGTTCTCGTTATATCTCAGGAGTAAACGTTATCAACTGGCCAATTGGCCGGGTCATTATGTCTTATTATGCATCTGCTTATGTCAGATTTGTGACCGGCATGAAAATCAAGGATACAACAGCCGGATTTAAATGCTACCGCAGAAAAGTCCTGGAAACAATCAAGCTTGATAAGATTAAAATGATAGGATATGCTTTTCAGATTGAAATGAAATTTACAACCTGGAAATACGGTTTTAAAATCATTGAGGTTCCTATTATTTTTACAGACCGGAAACATGGAACTTCAAAAATGAGTGGTGGTATTTTTAATGAAGCCGTATGGGGAGTTATTAAAATAAAAATAAACAGTTTTTTCAAATCATATAATACCTAAAATTCTAAAACGAAAATCTACTGCAACACTGAACTGCACATT
>CAZVTW010000422.1:0-5183 GCA_964629805.1 uncultured Bacteroidales bacterium
ATGAAAAAAGGAAATATTTGTATCATATTTTTATTGATGGTATTTTTTGCTGCCTGTGTAGAAGAGGAGGCAGTCACCCCATCAGCCGATTTTACAACCAATATTGATGGTAATACCCTGCAAACAGGAGAATCCTTTACCGTCTACCTTAACAATGTTAAAGGTGATTTCGTTACATATTTCAAAGGAGATGATTCCACAACCACATTTTCTCCTGATTTTTATGGCGCTGAAGGCGTCATTGTTGATATGGATGTGGATTCTGTGGTAATACCGGCGTACAGAGATCCGGGCAATGTAACATTCACACTCTATGCTGCCAGCTCAGGAAACTGGGCTGAGGATTACGAATATGATTATAAATCTCTTAATCTTGAAATAGTAGAATAAATAACGTTCAGCAATACGAAACTTTGTGATAAAAAGGCCGGTTCTGATTCAGAACTGGCCTTTTTTTGCAATTATAAAGTATAAATTAGCAACTCATCAGGTTTTCAGCGCTTTTCTTTTGAATATTTACTATTTTTCCGTAAATTGTCATGTTAAATATAGTATGTTAATTCCTCCGGATGCCACAAATTCCAAATGGAATATCCGGTAGTAATATGTATCAACTTATATTTGACCTGAAATGAAATAGTTTTCATTTATTACTAACTAAAAAAATCGATCATGAAACACTTACTAAGTACAAATGATGAGAGTCTAAAATATATTAAAACTCTCCGGCGTTGGGTTTTCCCCTAACAACAAATCTGGTTTTTGGCAGCACATTCCTTACTTCTAAACTTACAATTATTTAAAAAATAGATGTATTCATTTGTAAAACTCTAAAAACAATAAAAATGATTAAAAAATTTACAAGTTTACTTGTATTGCTTTTAACAGGTATTCAGCTTTTTGCCCAAATAACCATAACCGGAAAGGTTGTGGATGAAGAGGGATATGAAATACCCGGTGTTAATATATACATTAAGGGAACAACCATTGGTACCATTTCTGATCTTGATGGTAAATATACCATAGAAGTACCGGACGAGGATGCTATTCTTGTCTTTTCTTCTATTGGATATGAGAAAAAAGAAATTTCTGTTGCCGGAAAAACCTCTATTGACGTTCAGATGGAGGTTGAAACCAAGGAATTGGAAGATGTTGTTGTTATCGGCTACGGTACGGTAAAAAAGGATGATTTGACCGGGGCTGTTTCTGTTGTTACAGAGGAAGATATTAACAGAACCCCGGCTTCGACTATTGGAAAAGCTATCCAGGGGAAAGCCTCCGGTGTCTTAGTAACTCAAAGTGGTTCACCTGGCGGTGATTATAATTTGCGTGTAAGAGGAATAGGCTCTCTGAACAGGGACCCAGATCCTTTGTATGTTATTGACGGAATTGTCGGGGCCGATATAAATACCATTGCTCCCCAGGATATTGCATCCCTGCAGGTTTTGAAAGATGCTTCTTCAACCGCTATTTATGGCGCTGATGGCGCTAATGGTGTTGTTATTATCACCACAAAACGCGGGAAGCCCGGAAAAACAAAGGTTTCGTTTTCTTCTTATTATAGTATAAATACTATTCCCAAACAATTTAACATGATGAATGCTGATGAATATGTAGATTTTTATAATGAAGTATATATATCAAATAATGAAGAACCCCAAATATCCTATTCAGATGGATTCAGACAGGCTTATTATGGTGATGGATGGCAGGAAGGAACTAATTGGCAGGATGAGATCATCCAGGACGCCTATACCCAAAATTATTACCTACGTGTTTCAGGCGGTGGAGAAAACAGCAATTTCAGTCTTTCTTCCAGGTATTATAATGAAAAAGGACTCCTGGTGAATTCATCCGCTGAAAGCTTTTCATTACGGGCTAATTCAGATTTTCAGATTGGTAAATACATAAAAGTTGGCGAATCTCTTAATCTATCCAGGCGGGTATATCAAAATGCCAATACAGAGGCCTTTTACTGGGCACTGGAAAGCTCACCCCTTATGAAGGTTTATAATGAAGATAATAAAGAGGGGTACGAGGGCTCACAGATACCTTATACACTCGAAATTGAACCGGATTCAACCGTCACTGCCCTGAATACAGGTGGAAATGATAAATTTAATCCACTTGGTATGATTGCTATTCCGGAGGATTATGATTACAGAAGTAATGTAATTGCTACGGCTTATGTTGAAATTCAGCCCGTCGAATGGTTAACAATACGGTCAGAACCTGCTTTTGGTGGTAATTTTGACAGGGATAATATATGGACACCCCGCTATGAAATGGGTGTACGTGGGACAAATGCTGCAACATTGAAAAATGCCTTTAGTGAAGGTCTGAGTTTTTCTATTAAAAATCAGTTAACTTTTAACAAAACTTTTAACAAACATAACCTCAATGTCATTGCAGTTCATCATGGCAGAAAAGGATGGAGTAACGATTCTGATGTTGATGCCATTGGATTTAATTACGAACAATTGAATGTGATAACTCAGGGAAATGAGATTGTGGCACAGGGAGGTTACTGGCCATGGGGAAGACTGTCTTATCTTGGTCGTCTTTTGTATGATTTTGATTCCAGATATCTGTTAACAGCCAGTATCAGGCGCGATGGTACTTCCAACTTTGGTGAAGACCGCAGATGGGGTAATTTCCCCTCTTTCTCAGCTGCCTGGAAATTGAATGAAGACCTTTTCCCCACATTCGAACCGGTTACGATGATGAAGTTACGGGCTGGTTGGGGAAAAACAGGGAATTCAGACATTGGCTCTTTCCAATATATGACCCCGCTGGGCGCTCCGATAGATTTTCATCCTGTGATAGGTAACCAGGTTGTAGAAGGGTTGAATGAATTTACACAAATTGGTAATCCGAAAATTAAGTGGGAAGCTGCTGATATGACAAATGTTGGTGTTGACCTGAATGCCTACAATGGAAAAATTCAATTTAGCGCTGAATATTTTATTAAGAAGCAAAATGATTTGCTGGTAAAAATTCCTATCAGTGGTTCGATGGGCAGAGTGAGTGGAGAGCCTTGGTATAATTTAGGTAAGATTGAAAATCGCGGGTATGAATTTGACCTCAGGTACAGTGAAAGAGAGGGTGAACTAACTTATGATATAACTGCCAATTTTTCGAGGGTCAGGAATGAAGTCGTGGAACTGCCGGAAACAATTCTGAAAGACAGGCATATTACCAAAGAAGGTCATACAATTGGGAGTTTGTATGGTTATGTAGATGAAGGATTGGTGCAACCGGAGGATTTTACATATGTAACTGAAAATGAAGATGGTACAAAAACATTCGAAGGATATAGATATGCTATTCCCTCTGAAGGAGTCCCGTACCCTGGTGATATTCGATTTAAAGACCTGAACAGGGATGGCAAAATAACGGATGCTGACAGGACAATCATTGGTAAAGCTGTTCCTGATTTTAATTATACATTTAATATTAATGTATATTATAAAAATTTTGACTTCTCATTGTTCCTGTTTGGTATGCAAAACATGCAGGTTTATAACTGGCAGCGTTCATGGATTGAAGGATTTGCAGTCCAGGATTTGGACCATAACAAATCTGCCGATTTTGCAGCCAATTATTATACACTGGAAAATCCGACTGATGAATATATCCGGGCTGATATCAACAACACGAATGATAACATCCGCATTTCCACCTGGTGGATTGAGGATGCCTCCTTTATGCGTATACAGGATGTGCAGCTTGGATATTCGGTACCACCGACTTATCTGAATTATCTTGGTTTATCCAATGCAAGGATATATTTGAGTGTCAAAAACTTGTATACATTAACAGGTTACAAAGGACGCGATCCGGAAGCACCGATTAATACGGCTAATGATGTTCAGGATGCTGTACTTGCTCCCGGTGTTGACGAAACTGCTTATCCGTTGCCTCGTGTATTTACTGCCGGACTAAAACTTGATTTTTAATCTTAAAAAAATTCATCATGAAAGAATATATATTAAAATTTACAGCGATTTTTGCAGTGTTACTATTTTCAACCTGTAATGAAGAGGTTCTTGATGTTGAAAATAGAAATGCTTTAACAATAGAGAATTGGTACCAAACAGAAAAAGATTTTGAACTGGCATTAAATTCCTGTCATTGTCCGCTTATGGGCAGAGGCATGTTTGGTCTTCAGTTCACCTACATGTTCGAAACATTTTCTGACCGGGTACTATATGAAAAAACAGGAAAGGACCGATTAAGCTTTAATTCAACTGACGAAGGTGTTGATAATGTCTGGCGAGACCTATATTTTGGCTTATTCAGAACAACAAAGCTGATTCTTAATCTTAATAAAAAGGGGGTGGAGGGAATAAAAAACATGGATGAAGCAAAATATGATTTTTATATGTCACAGGCCAGGTCCCTTCGAAGTGTTTTTTATTTTTATCTTGTGGTCCTATTTAATAAGCCTATTTTTTATAATGAGGATAATATCCCGGTGGATGACTATCTTAAAAATCTCTCAAATGGCGCTCCTGAGCATTTTTGGAACCAGATAGAAACAGACATAAACCTGGCGCTGCCTAAACTGCCTCTCAAAAGTGAACTGGCTGAGAGTGAAATGGGACGTGTAACAAAAGGGGCAGCCAAGGCTTTGCTGGCGAAATCATTGTTATACAAACATTACTATTATTACTGTAAAAACGGGTATAAAGGATCTGCTGAAGACATGGCAGACCTCAATAAAGCCAAACAGTTATTCGAGGAAATTATCAACAGCAATGAATACAGCCTTGTTCAGGTGCAGAACCCAAAAACAAAAGAAGATTATTTGTTTGCACTCCTTTCCAATTCAGCATTTATAGATTTAGTAACATCAGAGGGAAATACCTATAAATCAGAAAATAATATGGAATCTGTCTGGGAAATTCAATTTACTGACGGACAGGCAAAGGAGGATAATTGGTGGTTACCCGGATGGATGAGTCCCGGAGAAATGGGTGTACAGTATTTTAGTCCTCATCAGGAAAGTTATAAAAATCATGAAGTTCACCCAGCCTTGTACAGGGCCTTTGAAACAGAGGGGGTCCCCGATGGATTTGACAGGGACCCAAGATGTGATGCTACCTTATATTTCAAGGGTGATTTGATGGATTTCAGGGAAGATTCGCCTTATAAAAAATCTTTTAATCCTTTAACTAGTA
>CAZVTW010000423.1:0-5174 GCA_964629805.1 uncultured Bacteroidales bacterium
AAGCAGGTAATGGTGAAGAATTTCTGGAAAAAATAAAAAAGCAGATACCGGATGTTGTGTTTATGGATATTGAAATGCCGGTCATGAATGGTATTGATGCAACCCGGATTGCCATGACAAAATACAGAAACCTGAATATTATCGCCTTGTCATTTCACGGAGATTTTGATAATGTTTCAAAAATGCTCTCTGCAGGCGCCAGGAATTATATGGTAAAAGACGAAATGGATATGGAAACGCTTGAAAAGGTATTATTTAGTGATATAAAATAAAAATTATTATAACCATTAAAATGAATTAGTTATGAATATTCTAGATTTACAGATTAAACTGGTATTTGACCAATTACAGAAAAAAGTGTTTGAAAATGCACTTAAAATCAAGGAAAACAATGAGGTAGCTAATAATCTTCTGCCCAATGTCAGGGAAAATGTGGCTCTACGTGATGAGATCAACAAGCAGTACCACAAAAATGCTGAACTCACCAAAGTAAACCAACGTTACAATGATTTGCACACAAAGTTACTGGCTTTTCTGAAAGAATTAAAAGCAAGCGGAGAAATCCAGGACATACCTGTTCAGTATAATACTAAAGTACAACCTGCTGTTGAAGATATTCCATTTGATGATTTCAGAACTGAGGACACGAATTTCGCCTCCAATAAGAAAACCCTGACCAAAAAAGAAGTAGCTACAAAGGTTGAAAGTAACGAGGTTACCGAAGAAGAGGTGTTTGACAAGACAATTGCTGGAGAATATGCAATAGACAAGTATCATCCTTATGCAAAAGACAAGATATTCATGGAAAAACTCCTGGCAAAATTCCAGGAAACTGAAGAATACGAAAAATGTGCTGTTATTGCTGACCTTGTAAAAAAGATAAAATAGGTTGATCTTAAACATAACCCTTTGGTTATCACACCAAAAAATCAGGACAAGGAATAGTTAAAACGCAATCAGGCCGAGGCCGGTTTTGGGTTAAACGGATGGTGATAAGATGTTCGTTTTTTAAAAATAATTAAGGTGTGGAATTGCCCCAGCGCCGGACAGCTAATTCCAAAAACGAACTAAACATAACAAAATTGGTCTTTTCTAAACATTGGCTGAGTCTTGTCAGGAATATCCTGATCTTCAAACTTGCAGTTTTTTTTCTCAAATTTACCAGTATATCAACCAAACTTGTGTAATACATGAGATATGGCGTATCTGCAAAATAAACACAAAATTTACTTAACAAAAAAAACAGAAAAGCAATGTTTTCAATACTTAAAAATAATCTTTATCTGAATATATTGCATCAGGTACTGGACACCAGCGATTATTTGGAGATAATAACCAATAAAAAAAATGAGATCATTTATGTTTCCCCTTCAGCAGAAAAACTCACAGGATATTCATCATCAGAGTGGATCAAAGATCAAACATTAAAAGAAAGCCTTGCTGATTGGCAAAGTATGCTCAGTGAGCAACAAATGGGTAATCAGGGTGATAAAAACAAGCAGCTTGTGCAATTAACCATTAAATCCGGAGAGATAAGAAATTTTTACATCACCACACAGGAACTACAAAATCTGAAAAAAGGGAAAGAGGGTCGTCATTATCGGTTAAAACCATACACATATTGCGAAACAGGTGATTTAGTTCATGAAAACAACAATAATAGCCTGGCTTTAAAACAACTGGCTATTGTAACAGAGAAAAATCCTATAGGCATCGTTTTTACCGATAAAAACGGTATCATTGAATATGTAAATGATACTTTAATCAAAAATTCCGGCTATTCCAGGGAAGAACTTATTGGCGGCAATCCCCGGATATTAAAGTCAGGGTATCACTCAGCGGAATTTTATCGTGATCTCTGGGATACCATTCTTGCCGGAAAAGTTTGGCGTGGAATCATGAGAAACAAAAAAAAGAACGGAGAGTTCTACTGGGAGTTGGCTGTGATGTCTCCAATTCTCAATGACAAAGGGGAAATCCTCTCAATCATAGGCATGAAAGAGGATATAACAGAACAGACAGAAGCAAAACTTGCGCTGGAAGAATACAAAAACCAGTTAGAGGCTGAGGTTGTAAACAGAACAAAAGAATTGCTTGAGGCAAAAGAAAAAGCGGAGGAAAGCGACCGCCTGAAATCAGCATTCCTGGCAAACCTGTCGCACGAAATCAGGACGCCACTGAACGGTATCATTGGTTTTACCCAGATGTTGACCAATCCTCAGAGCAGAAACGATAACATAAAAAAATATCTTAAATATATCCAGGACAGCAGCAAGCAGTTGATAACCACAGTTGAAGATATCATTGATATTTCCAAAATAAAAACAGGACAAGCTGAACTGAATAGTGCAAGTCTTAGCGTTAAAGATATTTTATTTGATATTTATTATGATTACAGTAAAATAGCGCTTGAGAAAAAACTCAAACTACATCTGGAGGTCAACCCTGAATGCAGTGATAAGATAATAACAGCAGATGAAATCAGGTTGAAGCAAATACTGGGAAACCTTTTGAGTAATGCATTTAAATTTACCCATCAGGGAGTTATCACGTTTGGATGCTATCCCGGAAAGAACATGAAAAACACTGGTTCAGGGTTAAACGGCCAACAGGTTTTCAAAGATACTGCTGATTCTGATAATGACCGGGATTCTGTTTCAGAAATTCATTTTTTCGTGAAAGACACCGGCATAGGTATACCTAAAGATGAACAAAAATATATTTTTGACAGTTTCAGACAGATTGACTATGACAATCAACGTATGTACGGCGGACTTGGCGTTGGCCTGAGTATATCAAAAGCTTATGTTGAAATCATGGGCGGGTCCATCTGGTTTGATTCAGAACCGGATAAAGGAACCACATTCCATTTTAAAATACCTGTTGTTCCTTCTAACAGGCAGATGAAAGTCGCATAGAGGCAAATCTTTATCGTCAGTCCTTCTCAATTTTATATTTTCATTATTATGTTCTGAGGTGAAGGCTAATTTTATCAGGTTATGAATTCCCGGTTCGACATTGACCTTCCGGATACATGTGTTTTTTGGTTCTTTATGTAAGTTTGTGCGTTGAAGGATCAAAAAATGATATTACTCCCTCTTTTGTTTTTTTGCTACAACAACCACTTCATGACTGTCACGGGTAAATGGATACTGGTCTGACAAGACACTGTTCCTGCACTCATAATTTTTGACAATGGTCATGTCTAAACCATACAGTAACCAATGTATTTCAGAAGGAGCATAATATCTTTGCTGTCCCCTGATAGAGATGGGTTTGTTGGTTTCTGTGGCAAGATCAAACCGGAAACGGTGATAAAAGGAAAATTCATCAAATTCCTTATTTGTGAGTTTTTGCTCCTCAAAATCCGGTATCTCATTAATAAGAGGGAACAATGCATTGTGATATGTGAAGATAAGTAATCCGTTATTTTTCAATGCTCTGGTAGCATTTCGGAGTATCAGGAAATTTTCCTCATCATCTTCCATGATTGAAAACGGACTGTCAAAGATTAACAGGACAACATCATATTGATCCTTGTACCTTAAATCTTTGGCATCAGCGGTTAGGAGAATGGCATCACGGTTTTGCAGCCTGGCATTTTCACGGGCTTTGAGCATCATATTTCGCGAAATATCAATGCCAGTTATTGTGAAGCCTCTTTTTGACAACTCCATTGAATGACGGCCAATGCCACAGCCAATATCAAGAATGATCTGTGATGTTTCCGGGCCAATGACCTGTTCGATGAAATCAACATCTTTCAGCGCCTGTGCATATTTTTGAACTTCATAAGCATCCTGAGAATATAAATATTCATAAAGAGAAGTATTCCATTCTGTGTTAATTGGCATGGTTAAGCAGGTTCAGTGAGTATGGTTTAAACAGATAATTATTTTTTTGGGTATAATCCAAACAATTTCATCAGCCCCCTGTGAAATTTATGAACACCGGTTACCGGCTCTGCAAACATAAAAATACATTTTTTTGTTACCAGGTTTATATCATGACCATTTACAGCATTAATGGCTTCCGGAGTATCAGAACCCTGTTGTATCCAGATGTGCCTGATATTCTTATCAACCGCCTCTTTTATAACCTGCCCGGATTGTGCTTTTGGTGTTAATACTAACAGGCTTTCAATATGATCAGGCAGGGATTTAACATCAGCGTAGCATTGTTTTTCAAAAAGTGTTTCAGCATGAGGATTGACAGGGACAGCATCATATCCTTTTTCCAGGAGCATTTCGAATACCTGGTACCCGAATTTGTTTTTACTCCTTGATACGCCGGCAACTGCTACTTTTTTGTTCGATAAGAATGTATCAATTGATTCACGTGTTGTCATCATTTTTTTTTAATTATTGCAATACAAATATAGGAAAAGAAAGATATAATTCAATTTTTTTTGAAGCCAATTTTAATATATGGCTATGTGTTTGATAATTTTTGTATGTGAGGCCTCTTTTTGAAAATACAGTTACACTCCTTTGTTCCCAAACTAAAACACTCCCCACACATCATACCATTTCTTTTTATCTGCAAAATAATTCTGGTATCAGACAGGGGAATTCCCCTGTCTGATATAAGTAGAAACATGTATTTGAAAATGGGTGTATATTACCGGTTTTCAGGGAATTTACCCCTTTATCTACGACTTTATCCGGCTTAATTTTGTCAAAAGAAAATAACAGTAAGATAATAATTTAATTAACATGAAAATTATACTTGTTGACGATAACAAACTATTCAGGGAGGGGATTAAGTATTGCATCCGGGAATGTACAGACTGGCAAGTGATAGCAGAGGCGGGTGATGGAATGGATTTCCTCTCCCTTAAAAATATCAGGGAAGCAGATATTATCCTGATGGATATTGAAATGCCTTATCTGAATGGATTTCAGACTACCAAAATTGCCCTGAATGATTATCCCGGGATGAAAATTATAGCAGTGACCATGTATGAAGACCGGATGTATCTGCAGCAACTTATTGAATCGGGATTTCGGGGCGCCATTTTCAAGCCGGATATTTATAATAAACTCATTGGAACAATAAATCATGTATATAAAGGGAAAATGAATTTCCCGGAAGATATAAAAATCACCAAAAATTAAACATTACCTAAATTTCTAAAATGAAATCGTAACGAAACACTGAAATGTGCTTTGAAA
>CAZVTW010000424.1:0-5159 GCA_964629805.1 uncultured Bacteroidales bacterium
GCTTTATGAGTCAAAAAATTAGAATAAAACTTAAATCTTACGATCACAATCTTGTAGACAAATCAGCAGAAAAGATCGTAAAAACGGTAAAAACAACCGGCGCTGTTGTTAGTGGGCCCATTCCATTGCCAACTCATAAAAGAATCTATACAGTTCTCAAATCTACTTTTGTCAATAAAAAATCGAGAGAACAATTTCAACTTTCATCATTTAAAAGGCTTATTGATATATACAGTTCAACGCCGAAAACAATTGATGCATTGATGAAATTAGAACTTCCCAGTGGAGTGGAAGTCGAAATAAAAGTATAACAGTAAATTATCAGGATAATTAAATACACGTAAAAATGCCAGGTTTAATAGGTAAAAAAATTGGAATGACTTCAATTTTCAGTGCCGAGGGAAAATCAATTCCATGCACTGTTTTAGAGGTAGGACCATGCGTTGTTACACAAATCAAAACAAAAGAAAGGGAAGGGTACAATGCAGTCCAGCTTGCTTTTGATGAGGTAAAAGAAAAAAATTCTACAAAATCTATGATTGGCCATTTCAAAAAGGCCAATACGCTTCCTAAAAGGAAAGTTATTGAATTGAAAGGTTTTGTAAAAGACTGGAAAGCAGGAGATGTTATAACGGTTGATTATTTTAAAGACGATGTTTGGTTAGATGTTGTTGGTATATCTAAAGGAAAAGGTTTTCAGGGGGTAGTGAAAAGACATGGTTTTGCTGGTGTAAATGATGCAACACATGGTCAACACAACAGAAACAGAGCGCCGGGAGCCATTGGAGCTGCTTCATATCCTTCAAGAGTGTTTAAAGGAATGAGAATGGCTGGCCAAACCGGTGGAAAGAGAATTAAAGTTTTAAACCTGCGGGTTGTTAAAATTATTGCTGAAAAAAATCTGTTAATGCTAAAAGGGTCTGTACCCGGAGCAAATGGTTCATACATAATAGTTGAGAAGTAATGGAAACAACAATATATAATATATCAGGTGAGGATACCGGAAAAAAAATAACATTGAGTGATTCAATATTCTCAATAGAGCCCAATGATCATGCTATTTACCTTGATGTAAAACGATATCTTAATAATCAAAGGCAAGGAACGCATAAATCAAAGGAAAGAGCTGAAATTACCGGTAGTAACAAAAAATTAAAACGACAGAAAGGAACCGGAACAGCCAGGGCCGGGAGCATCAAATCACCTATTTTTAGAGGTGGCGGACGTACTTTTGGACCAAGACCAAGAGTATATAAAATTAAGCTCAATAAAAAATTAAAAACACTTGCTAAAAAATCAGCCCTCACTTATCAGGCTAAAGATAATAATATTAGGGTTATGGAGGATTTTACATTTGAAGAGCCTAAAACGAAAAAATTAGCTTCGATTATAAATGGCTTAAAATTAGAAAAAAAGTCGCTTTTTGTTTTATCAGAAGAAAATAATAACATATATTTGTCCTCCCGAAATTTGCCTGGTGTCAAGGTCATAAGATGTTCTGATTTAAACACATACGATATTTTAAATCACAACAACATCATTTTTCTGGAAAGTTCCGTGGACATTTTAGAAAACAATTTTAATAATAAGAAAGATTAAGTTGGTTATGAATATTATTTTTAAACCAATAGTTACCGAAAAAATGAATTTGCAGGGTGACACCCTGAACAGATATGGTTTCATTGTCGATAAAGAGGCAAACAAACTCCAAATCAGGGAAGCTGTTGAAGAGCTGTATAATGTAACTGTACTATCTGTTAATACAATGAGGTATGGTGGAAAATCCTCGACAAGATATACCAAAACAGGTATTATTCATGGTAAAAAACCTGCTTTTAAAAAAGCTATCGTAACTTTAATAGATGGAGATAAGATAGATTTTTACAGCAATATATAGAGTATTATGAGTGTTAGAAAGATGAATCCGGTTACACCCGGCCAAAGACAAAAACTTGCTTCAACATTTGATGAAATAACATCAACTGTACCGGAAAAATCCCTGCTTAGACCATTGAAAAAATCCGGTGGTCGTAACAACAGAGGGAAAATGACCTGCCGGTATATAGGAGGAGGACATAAACGCCGATACAGGTTGATTGATTTCAAAAGAGATAAAGAAAACATACCGGCAAAAGTCAAAACCATTGAATATGATCCTAACCGTAGTGCAAGGATTGCATTGGTTGTATACAATGACGGCGAAAAAAGATATATTCTCGCACCCAATGGCATTGAAGTAGGACAGGAAATAAAAAGCGGAAAAAATATTGCACCAGAAATTGGTAATAGCTTATATTTATCTGATATTCCTCTTGGCACAGTTCTTCATAATATTGAACTTGCGCCGGGCAAAGGTGGTATACTCGCCAGAAGCGCCGGAACATACGCACAACTCTTATCCAGAGAAGGGAAATATGCTATTATAAAATTACCTTCCGGTGAATCAAGAAAAATACTTGTTACCTGTAAAGCCACTATCGGAACAGTTTCAAATGCTGATCATGCTATTGAAAAATCAGGCAAAGCAGGTCGTTCGAGGTGGCTTGGAAGAAGACCACGCGTTAGAGGAGTTGCAATGAATCCGGTTGATCACCCGATGGGTGGCGGTGAAGGCAGGGCTTCCGGAGGACACCCACGTTCACGTACCGGTCTCCTTGCTAAAGGGTACAAAACAAGAAGCCCGAAGAAAAGTTCAAACAAGTATATTGTTGAAAGGAAAAAATAATAATTGATACAATGAGTAGATCTGTTAAAAAAGGGCCATTTATTAATTTAAAGCTTGAAAAGAAAATTCTGGCCATGAATGAATCCGGAAAAAAAACAGTTATCAAGACATGGGCAAGAGGTTCTGATATTTCTCCTGACTTCGTCGGACATACCATAGCAGTTCACAACGGGAATAAATTTATTCCTGTTTACATTACTGAAAATATGGTTGGACATAAGCTTGGAGAATTTGCTCCTACACGAACTTTCAGGGGGCATGCAGGCAATAAAAAATAAATAATATTCGGATAATATTTACTATTATGGGATCAAGAAAAAGAATACGGGCTGAAAAAATAAAAGAAGAAAAAAAGGATAGGTGTGTTGCAAGATTGAATAATTGCCCTACATCACCCCGCAAAATGCGCAAGGTTGCAGATATGATACGGGGTATGGATGTAAACAGTGCACTTGATACACTTAGATACAGTCCCCAGGAAGCAACAAAACGGTTGGAAAAACTTTTACTTTCTGCCATTTCAAACTGGCAACAGAAGAATGAAGATATTGGAATAGAGGACGCAGATTTATTCATAAGTGAAATCTTTGTTGACTCAGGAAGAATTTTAAAACGAATTCGGCCAGCGCCACAGGGACGTGCTCACAGAATTCGTAAAAGGTCTAATCACGTAACAATCGTTTTAGAAAGTGCGGCTATGCTCGAAGAAGAGCTTGAAGAAGAAGAGGAAGAGATCGAAGAAGTAATTGAAAATCAGGAATAAGTTGAATAATATATAATCCAATGGGACAAAAAACAAATCCAATAAGTAACAGACTCGGCATCATCCGTGGATGGGATTCCAACTGGTTCGGTGGTAAAAACTATGCTGATAAGTTAGCTGAAGATAACCATATCAGGGAATATTTGAATGCCCGTCTCGCAAAGGCCAGTATTTCGAAAATTGTTATTGAAAGAACCCTTAAGCTTATCACTGTTACTGTTTATACAGCCCGGCCAGGAATAATCATTGGTAAAGGTGGCCAGGAAGTTGATAAATTAAAAGAAGAATTAAAAAAGATAACAAACAAGGAAGTTCAAATCAATATTTTTGAAATTAAAAGGCCTGAATTGGACGCTGTTATTGTTGCAAATAATGTTGCAAGACAAATTGAGGGAAAAATTGCCTACCGACGAGCAATCAAAATGGCAATTTCGAATACAATGCGGATGGGAGCAGAAGGAATAAAAATCCTTATTTCCGGACGCTTAAACGGTGCAGAAATGGCCAGAACAGAAATGTACGAAGAAGGTCGTATACCTCTTCACACACTCAGAGCTGATATTGACTATCATGTTGCACACGCCTTAACAAAGGTCGGACTTATTGGTGTAAAAGTATGGATCTGCAAAGGAGAAGTCTATGGGAAACGTGATTTGTCACCTAATATAGGCATGAAATCTGCTAAATCAAAAAACACAAAAAAAAGAAGGAAATAAATCCGTATCTGCATATTTAATGCTATAAAACACAAGACGATGTTACAACCAAAAAAGACTAAATACAGGAAGCAACAAAAAGGAAGAATGAAAGGTAATTCCCAGAGAGGAAATCAAATTGCTTTTGGTTCTTTTGGAATAAAATCCCTGGAAACTTGCTGGATGACAGGAAGACAAATTGAAGCAGCCCGTCAGGCAGTTACCAGATACATGAAACGTGAAGGACAGATATGGATCCGGGTTTTTCCTGACAAACCAATTACCAAAAAACCGGCAGAGGTTAGAATGGGTAAAGGGAAAGGCGCGCCGGAACTGTTTGTTGCCAGAATCACACCTGGCAGAATAATATTTGAAGCAGAAGGCGTTCCATTAAATATTGCAAGAGAAGCGCTCAGACTGGCCTCTCAAAAATTACCTGTAAAAACAAAGTTCGTCGTAAGACGCGATTATGTTGAAACAGCATAAACATATGTATTAAAATGAAAAATACTGAAATTAGGGAATTGTCGACGAAAGAACTCATTGAACGAATAGATGAGGAAGAGGTAATCTATACTAAATTAAAACTTAATCACGCAATTTCACCATTAGATAATCCTCTAAAGATTAGAACCACAAGAAGGGATATTGCCAGGTTAAAATCTGAATTGCGTCGAAGGGAATTGTTTGAAAATGTTAATAAAAATGAGCAACAGGAATCTTAGAAAAGAACGTATAGGTCTGGTTGTCAGCAACAAAATGACAAAATCTATTGTTGTTGCAGTAAACAGAAAAATGAGACATCCGAAATACGGAAAATTCATAACCAAGACCTCTAAGTTTATGGCACATGACGAAAATGGCACATGTAATATTGGCGACAAGGTCAAAATCATGGAAACCAGGCCATTGAGTAAAAATAAAAACTGGAGATTAGTCGAAATCCTTGAAAGAGCAAAATAGTTATGATACAGCA
>CAZVTW010000425.1:0-5155 GCA_964629805.1 uncultured Bacteroidales bacterium
GCTGTGTGGTAGAATACGAACAACATGTTGGTTAGTTTTGTCGCCTAAGCGCCTAGGTTTTAGATTATTTTTAAAAAATAAATAAATCAATATTATTATAATATAACATTATAAGCTAATATTTGTTCTCACTGCCTAATCGGATTTTGGCTGGTTATACGAGTAAACTTTATTTACTATTAATTGGCGAAAAGCTTTTGGAGATTTGCCCGTTTTTCTTTTAAAAAGACGTGAAAAATACTGAGGAGTTTGGTAGCCCAATTCTATCGATATTTGTTTAATACTGGTTTTATTATCTGCTAAATAATTTATAGCCCTATTCATTTTATGCTGCATTTGGTATTCCCCGGGTGAGATCCCCGTATAATCACGAAATATCTTTCGAAATAAGGAATAACTCAAATTTAACTCAGAAGCTACAGCTTCCAATGGTTCATTTGTATATTTATGGGTTAAAAGAGTTTTTGCTTCATTAATAAGTTTATCTATCTTCTTATGTGTAAACTCAGACTTTTTTTGAATTGAATTTAATTTTCCGATTAGTTTAATTACCTCCCCCATCATTATTTGTTGATAACCATAATGCTCTAATTCACTAATACGGATTATTTCAAGGTAGGATTCCATGACACTTTTGTCATAGCCAATTTCCATTATCGGATTTTCTGCTCCTACACCTAATCTGGAAATGAATTGATCTGCAATGTCGCCATTAAAACCAACCCAGTAGGTATTCCATCTGGCGCCTTCACGGGGTTTATATCTATGCCATACCTTAGGAGAAACAAGTATGATTGCACCAGTTTTAACTGGTCGTAATGGTATAAATTCGTTTTCAAAAAATCCCTCTCCTTCTATCAAATAGATCATTTGATATTCATATAAAATTCTTCCGTTTTCCCAGTTCAGAATATAATTTTGTGGGTGTTGTTTTTCTAATAAAATATTTTTCTCAGCAAACTTTAAAGTACCGCAGTTTAATATATACAGACCCCAAAGTTTATCATATTCACTAATTGGAAAGTATTTGCTGTAGCTACTCATAAATAAATATCAAATTGTGCACGTTTTATATCATAATAGATAATTATTATTGCAAATATACTAAATATCTTTGTAGAAAATATTTGCTGCTGATAATTTCGAATATCATATTGTATAATAAAGACAACTCTAACTAATAAATAAGTGAAACTAGAAAAGAAAAATTCTACCCTATTGGGTAAGCCGGTGAATACAGAGAAAAAGCTTTATAAAGTGGCCAATGTCGGTATTTTGGGGGTGGGCCATATAAACTACTGGTCCCAGTTTGAAGGGTTATATGAAGACTTGCAAGGCAAGCTGGAAACTTTTAAGGGGATAGTTAAAAATAACCAGGTAAATGTATTTGATTTTGGTATATCCGACTGTGCAGAAAGTGCTTATAGTATTGTTCCAAAAATTAAAGCTGCTGATTTGGATTTATTGTTTATCGATATGCTTACATACGCCACATCGAGCAGTATTGCCAAGGTATTTCAGGAGGTAAATGTGCCAATGGTGCTGGTGGCATTGCAGCCATTAAAAGCTATGGATTATTCCAATGGCAGTACATATATGCAGTTAATGAACGATGATATTTGTTCTTTGTCAGAGTTTACTTCTGTAGCCCAAAAAATGGGAATACGCATACCTGAAATTATTATAGGCTCATTATATGATGATGAGGAAGCCATCGATGAAATTAATGAATACTGTAAAATATCAACTGTACTCCAAAGTGTAAGAAAAGCACGTATAGGTCAGATGGGGCATGTACTTGAATCTATGCTTGATATGCATGTTGATCCTACCCTGATTACAAAAGTTTTTGGTTGCCATATCGTTCAAACCGAACCGCATGATGTTTCCCCTTTTTATCAAAATGCAAAGCCGGAAGAGATAGAAAAATATATCGAAAAAATCCTTCATTTCTTTGATACTCCGGATCCTGTTTCTGATCCCTTAACATCAAAGTTAACTGCCCGTGATTTGCATAATGCTGCCAAAGCGGCGGTAGCATTGGAATATTTTATTGAGGAAAAAAAGCTTGATGGACTGGCATACTATTATGAAGGGGCAGATGGATCAGGGATCAGGGAAATGATGAGTAATTTTATTGTAGGTAATTCCTTGCTAACTGCAAATGGTTTTCCTATGTGCGGTGAGATGGATTTAAAGACATGCCTGGCTATGATGATTATGGACAAGCTTGAAATGGGGGGGAGTTTCGCTGAGTTTCATCCGGTTGATTTTAAAGAGGGGTTTGTTCTCGTGGGGCATGATGGCCCACATCATATAAATATCGCCGAAGGAAAGCCTGTGTTAAGGAGCCTCTCAAAATATCATGGAAAGCCTGGTTGTGGTGCCAGTGTAGAGTTCAAAATAAAACAAGGCCCGATTACCATGTTCGGAATAACACAGCAAGGGAATGGCAACTTTAAATTTGTCCTTGCCGAAGGCGAATCAAAAGCAGGGCCAATACCGCCTACAGGCAACACAAATACCCGCGGGTTCTTTGAGCCTGATGTAAGAACATTTTTAAAAAGGTGGTTTGCTGAGGGCCCAACGCATCATTTTGCCCTGGGCATAGGCCATAAGGCTGAAACAATCAAAAAAATCGCTCATTTTCTTGATATTGAAGTCGTAATAATTGACAAAACATGACATCAGGATACATCATAGGAATCATATTTATTTACTTTTCTCTGCTCTTTATAATTGCAAAGGTTACGGGAAAAAATGCCACATCCAACACCTTTTTTATTGCCAACCGTAATGCCCCATGGTTTTTAGTTGCCTATGGTATGGTGGGGGTGGCAATTAGTGGCATCACTTTTATTTCTGTTCCCGGACAGGTATTTGAAAATGCATTTTCCTATTTTCAAATGGTAATGGGATTTTCCATAGGCCTTATCATTGTGGCTTATTTACTCGTACCTCTGTTTTATAGATCAAATGTTATTTCCATCTACTCATATCTTAAACAACGATTTGGAACTTTCACCCATAAAACAGGCGCTGTATTCTTTCTATTTGCCCAATTGGCAACTGCCTCATTTAAGCTGTTTTTGATGGCACACGTATTGCAAATATTCTTATTTAACAGATTAGGTGTTTCCTTCGAAATAACCGTAATGATAACGTTAATGCTGATTTGGTTATATACCTACAAAGGAGGAATTAAAACCGTTATTATAACTGACACGTTCCAAACAACTTTTTTAATTCTTGCTGTTATTCTTTCTCTCATAAGCATCTCCAGGCAACTAAATCTTTCGGCATTTCAAATGGTAGAGGAGCTTAATCAAATGCATGTCTCTAAAATATTCTTTTGGGAATGGGATCATCCGCATAACTTTTTCAAATTACTTTTTGCAGGTATTTTTCTCACCCTAATGACAAATGGACTAGACCAATCTGTAATGCAAAAACACTTGACATGTAAAAACCTGAAGGATTCACAAAAAAACATCATTACTCTGGCAGTAATTATTCTGGGGGTAAACTTTCTTTTTCTATTCCTTGGCGGAGCCTTAAAACTTTATTCTTCTAATATCGGGATTTCCCTAAGCGACCAAACAGATGATATTTTTCCACAGCTCGCATTAAATAATCTGGGTATTTTAGCAGGCACCTTTTTTCTGGTGGGTATTCTTGCTGCGGCATATTCTTCTGCTGATTCTTCATTAACAGGATTAACTACTTCCTTTTGCCTGGACATCTTAAATATCGACTTTTCCAGCACAAAAAATATTAAAATAAGATACCTGGTGCATTTCGGATTCACCTTTTTAATATTTCTGACCATTATTTTATTCAACACAATCAATAATCAGAGCGTACTTACCTCATTTATAAAAACATCGGGTTATATATACGGGCCATTGTTGGCGCTTTTTGCCATTGGAATATTTACAAATAGAGAGATTAATGATCATGCGGTTCCCTGGATATGTTTGTTGGCCCCATTATTATCAATTCTAATTGACACAAAAAGCAAAGACTGGCTGGATGGATTTGAGTTTGGTTACGGAATATTAGTTCTAAACAGTATAATTGCGCTGACAGGTTTTTTTATTATATCAAAAGATCCTAAGCCTGAAATAGTTTAAAAAAATGAAAAAAAAACTAAAAAACTTGAAAATAGTTGATTTTTTATCAATCGGATTGATGGGGCCCCTGATTTTCATGTTCCTTTTTTGGCGCTGCACCCCAACTCCATCCAGGAATTCCTCATATGAATCTGTAAAATCCGGATTTCTTAATCCACCAGTAAATGCCAAACCCAAGGGTTACTGGGTATGGCCAAAAGGCTATTTTGATATCCCCTCACTTGAATACGATATCAAAGAAGCAGCAGAAAAAGGAATGGGAGGACTGGAGATTTTTGACATTAATTCTGTGGATATGGAAAATAAAATTCCGGCAGGGCCGGGTTTTATGAGCGATTCTTTTTTAGATGCCGTAGCATTTGCTGAACAGAAATGTAAAGAATACGGGCTTGAACTGGGATTGATTATTTCAAGCAGCTGGAATACAGGTGCAGAGTGGATACCTGACAGCCTGGGAACAATGGGTCTTTTTCAATCGGAAACGATAGTTTATGGCGCAGGTGAAACAGAAATTACCCTGCCGGATCCTGAAACACCGGATTACGTAATTAAAAATCTTAAAAAACTTAACCAAGACCCTACTCTCCAGAATTATTATACAGTTTCGGTTGTTGCAATCCCAAACGGCAGCAACGGTAATTATGACCTTGCCCAAACCGTGTACGCCAAGAGAAGGTGAAACCATCACACCACTACAGAAACTTACTGTGACCTCGTAGGGGAAGCCCAAGCGAATCGGGTGGTCTCACAATAACGACACAGAAAGACTGTAGCAGGCGATGGCGAAACATCTTCGTAAGCCGAAAGTTATACGAAACCGCCATCAAGATTATGAATAAAATTTTGATGGTATGGTTGAGTTAATGCCGGACGACTGAAACTTGAGAAAATTTATTTTCTCTTAGTTGATAGCTGTTCGGTATTAAGGGATAGGATGGGGGTGAAATCCTTGAAATTGGCTGATGATTTCCAGCAGAGCCTGTCCCGCTATTCGCGGGATGAAATTCCTGTCTGCCCAAAGC
>CAZVTW010000426.1:0-5155 GCA_964629805.1 uncultured Bacteroidales bacterium
AAAATCAATAACTTTTTTAAACCTTTCAATTAAAATTTATTATCATGAAAAGAGACACAGTGATTTTTGATATCATAAAGAAGGAAGAAGGACGTCAGCGAGAGGGGATTGAATTGATAGCTTCTGAAAATTTTGTTAGCGAACAGGTTATGGAGGCAATGGGTAGCTGTCTGACAAATAAATATGCTGAGGGATATCCCGGCCGCAGATATTATGGAGGTTGTCAGTTCATTGACGAAGCCGAATCTCTGGCACAGGAGAGGCTGAAAAAACTTTTTGACGCCGAATGGGTCAATGTACAACCACATTCAGGTGCACAGGCCAATGCTGCTGTGATGCTTACCCTGCTTGAACCAGGCGATAAATTCCTGGGGCTTGACTTATCTCATGGCGGACATCTGACGCATGGTTCAGCAGTTAATTCGTCAGGTATATTATACAAACCATATGCTTATGAGGTTGATCCTGATTCCGGTCTCATTGATTACGATAAAATGGAAGAAATAGCACTCAGGGAAAAACCAAAACTTATCATTGGAGGCGCTTCAGCTTACTCGCGTGAATGGGATTATAAAAGGATGCGCGAAATAGCTGATAAAATCGGCGCTTTTCTGATGGTAGATATGGCTCATCCTGCCGGTCTCATTGCTGCCGGTTTGCTTGATAATCCTTTGAAATACTGTCATGTCGTGACTTCTACAACCCACAAAACATTACGAGGCCCACGTGGTGGTATCATATTGATGGGTAAAAATTTTGAAAATCCCTTTGGAAAGAAAACTAAAAAAGGCGTTGTCAGAAAAATGTCCTCACTTTTTGATTCAGCCGTATTTCCGGGCACACAAGGCGGACCACTTGAACATGTTATTGCTTCAAAAGCCGTATCTTTTGGAGAAGCGCTTGATCCGGCTTTTAAAGTATATCAACAGCAGGTGAAGAAAAATGCTGCTGCAATGGCACAAGCCTTTATGGAAAAAGGTTACAAAGTGATTTCAGGCGGTACTGACAACCACTCAATGCTTATTGACCTGAGAACAAAAGTGCCTGATCTTTCAGGTAAGCAGGTGGAAAAACGACTTGAACAGGCTGATATAACCCTGAACAAAAATATGGTGCCATTTGATTCAAGACCACCTCTGACAACTTCAGGCCTGAGAGTCGGAACAGCTGCCATCACCACCAGGGGTTTGAAAGAAAACGATGTCCTGCCAATTGTTGATTTTATTGAAGAAATTGTTACGAATTTTGAGGATGATACCATACTTAAATCTGTGAAAGAAAAAGTGAATGACATGATGAGTAAATATCCAATGTTTGCTGATTAAGACAAAAGTGAGTATTTCGATAAGACTTACTATATTTCACGGGATTCTTTGAAAAGATGATTTTTAAATTTGTTTTTTCAGTTTCGCCCGAAAACCTTTTGGATTGAATTTATGGAGCCGTATTTAATTCCGGCAGTCATTGCTGTCGGATTCATTTCCGGATTTATTAATACAATTGCTGGCGGAGGTAGCCTGTTAAGTCTGCCTCTGCTCATTTTTCTTGGTTTACCTGCCAATGTGGCCAACGGGACCAACCGGATTGCTATTCTTTTACAAAATGCTGTTGGCGCTACGAAATTCAGACAATACGATATCCTTGAACCTAAAAAAGAGCTTAATCTGGCTATACCGGCCATTGTTGGGTCCATTGCGGGCGCATTCCTTGCCGTTGATTTGAATGAGTTGGTTATGCAACGAGTCATTGGCGGACTGCTTATTGTCATGTTTTTTCTCCTCCTCTTCAAACCGGACAAGTGGATAAAAGGTCAGGAAGGGAAAAGCAAATCGCTAAACGGAGCATTAAAAGCTGTGATTTTTTTCTTCATCGGGCTGTATGGTGGATTTATCCAGGCAGGTGTTGGTTTTTTTCTGCTTGCAGGCCTTGTTCTTGGAGCAGGATATGATTTGGTCAAAGCAAATGCTGTGAAAGTTTTTATCGTCCTGTTTTATACAATTTTTGCCTTGCTTATTTTTATCTTAAACGGACAGGTGAATTATCTGATTGGTTTGATTCTGGCGACCGGAAATATGGCCGGCGCCTATTTTGGAGCCAGATTTGCCGTATCCTGCGGAGCTAAATATGTAAGATACTTTGTTATGGCAGCTTTGATTGTTGCTGCTATGAAATTGATTGGTTTGTTTTAATGATTCTATGTCAATTTCAAATTCTGATATTTATTTCCTTTTCTATTACCACTTTTAAATAAAAGATATAATTTTGCAGTGAATTTTTAAATCACACACAATATGAAAGTAGCAGTTGTCGGAGCAACAGGACTGGTAGGAACAACCATGCTGAAAGTCCTTGAAGAACGGGAATTTCCTGTTGATGAACTTTTGCCTGTGGCATCTCATCGCTCAATAGGCAAAGAAATTCAATTTAAGGAAAAAACATACAAAGTGATAAGCGCTGAAGATGCCATATCCCAAAAACCTGAAATTGCCATATTTTCGGCTGGTGGTTCTACCTCAAAAGAGCTGGCGCCAAAATTTGCTGAAGCCGGGACGTATGTCATTGACAATTCCTCTGCCTGGCGCATGGACAAAGACAAGAAACTTATTGTTCCTGAGATAAATGCCGGTTTGCTTACTAAGGATGACCATATAATTGCGAATCCCAACTGTTCAACCATACAAATGGTTGTAGCGCTTGCGCCTTTACACAAAAAGTTCAAAATCCGCAGACTGGTCATTGCAACTTATCAATCTATTACCGGAACCGGCATCAAGGCTGTCCGTCAGCTTGAAAATGAGAGAAACGGAAAGACAGGTGAAATGGCTTACCCACATCCCATTGATAAAAACTGTCTTCCGCATTGTGATGTTTTCCTTGAAAATGACTATACAAAGGAAGAAATGAAGCTTGTGAATGAGACACAAAAGATTTTCAATGATTACACCATCAGGATTACCTCAACCTGTGTGAGAGTGCCTGTTATTGGCGGTCACTCGGAAGCGGTAAATATTGAGTTCGAAAAAGAATATGAAATATCCGAAATAAGCAAAATCCTCAAAAAAACACCCGGTGTGGTTGTTGAGGACGAACCGGAGAACAATATTTATCCCATGTGCCTGAATGCCGAAGGGAAAGACGAGGTTTTTGTCGGTCGTATCCGCAGGGATCCTTCACAGCCTAATGCATTGCATTTGTGGATTGTCTCAGATAATCTCCGCAAAGGAGCAGCTACCAATGCTGTTCAGATTGCCGAGTACTTGGTTGAAAAGGTGATTTAAAATAAGTATCATATTAATATTATAAGCTTGATTGACCGGAATATTGATGATAAATCATGAATCCCGCATCTCAAACATACAAAGATTTTGCTGCTTTTTATGACCTGTATGTTAGTACCTTCGACTCGGATTTTGAATTTTATAAATCATATTGTAATGCATCAGACAGCATCGTCGAAATCGGATGTGGCACAGGACGAATTCTTGACTTCTTGATTTGTTCAGGATGCACAGTGACCGGGATTGATATTTCTCAGGATATGCTGGATAAAGCCTCCCAAAAATTACAAAAGTGGCTGCTTTCAGGTGATTTGTCCTTACTAAAACATGATTTTACTTATCAAAAAACAAAGAAACAATTCGATATCGCTTTATTGACATTTTTTACATTCAATTATATTTTAGATAAACCTGTTGATTTTTTGCAGCACATTCATGAATCACTGACAGATGAAGGAGCGCTTCTTATTGATGTGTTTTATCCGAAAGTTCTGTTTGACAAATCAATTGAAGACAAATGGATATCAAAAAAAAGGCTTATTGAGGGAATGTCAATAGAAATTCATGATAAACGAAAAATGTTCGGGAATATCGAGTACAGACAGCAAATATTTTTTATAGATGGCTGCGAAAAAACAATTAACACCAAACGAGTTTATTACCCGCCTGTCAGAATAAAAGAATTACTCCAGCTCGCCGGATTTTTCAGTGTGAAATTCGCTTATGGCTATGATTTCAAAAGGTTTGCTGACATGATTGATGAAAAATTGCTTGAAAACAATTATATCGTCATGGCCATTAAATGACATATTTAAAACGCACTTTCATCATTTTCTCATTTGATTGTTTATAAGGAGTTATCATCCTTTTAGGAGTGGACTCATCAATACCTTAGAAGGTTTTCGAAAATATAAAAAGCAAGATAGGACAAATATTTTGTCTTCTTTTTTTTTATCTTGCATCGTAAATAAATGTTACAATTTTCCGGGGAATTTATTATTTTTATAGGTAAAATCAGTATTCTGTTAACCAAAATACATCTGTTATGAAACGAATAATTATTGCAACCTTATCAGGATTATTATGCGGATTTATATGTTACGGATTTGCCTCGAGTTCAGGTGAGTTACCATATGCTGTTAGTCTTCAGATAATTGCCAGCAGAACTTTAATGGGCTTTGCCATTGGTATAAGCAGTGTAAAGATGGGGCATTGGACAGTTCATGGTATTATTATGGGCATATTGTTCAGCCTTCCGTTGGCTTTTAGCGGATTAATGGCGCCGGAAATTCCGGAATTCAGTAAATCAATGATGTTTGTCTCAACCCTTGTCATGGGATTGATTTACGGTCTCCTCATTGAACTGATTACAACGGTTTTGTTTAAAGCCAAAACAAAGTAATTATAAGAAAACGCCAATCTCTGCGTTACTTTGAAATTTTAAATCCCCATTTACAGTCAGTAAACTCCGGTTTAGAATTTCAAAAAGCCTCCGACATTTCATAAACGGGAGCAGGCCCCGATATAATCGAGGCCAGGCTTGTTCTTGACGTTTTCTCACATACACAATAAAGTGTAACTGATTGTTTTTCACATACACTAATAAAGTGTAACTGATTGTTTTTAAAGATTTAAATGTAGCTTAGAGGCACTAATATAATATTATTTGGTATTACTACCAATTTAATGGAGAAACGGATGTTTACTGTGTGTAAACATCAGGAAAATAGAGGTTTATAATGAATATTTAAAAGTATCTGAATGAAAGGAGATAAACCTCTTTATACCAGTATATTAACATGTATTTTTTATGTTCTTTCCACTAAATTGGTAGTAGAACCGAAATAATAAAGTCTGCAAATTTTGAAGTATCAAAG
>CAZVTW010000427.1:0-5136 GCA_964629805.1 uncultured Bacteroidales bacterium
TAGCCTGGGGGCATATCCCTAAAGAAGCCATTGAGCGGATTGAAATACTGCGTGGCCCGTCATCCACTCTGTATGGCTCGGAAGGACTTGGCGGGGTTATTAATATCATTACTAAAAAACCGGATGAAAAACGCGCTACCAGCATACAGGCTAAAGCCGGAAACGCTTCCACCTTTGGCGGGAATGCGTTTTACAGCCAGAAGATTAATAATTTTGGGGTCTTGTTGAGCGGCGGGTATGAGGAAACCGATGGCTTTTACATGGTAGAAGACCCTAAAGACTATGAAATAAAGCGCTGGCGCAAAAAAGGGCAGGTGTTTGGAAAATTATCATACGATTTTAGCAACAGGTCGAAACTGGAACTTTCAGCATTGTATTTTAATCAGGATGCCGGACAGGGAAGAGAATTTTTCAACCAGGAACTCATACTCAACCAATACACTTTAAAATATTCGCAACTATTTAATTCTTTTCGGTTTAGCGGGACTGCTTATCTGAATCGGGCAGATAAAACCGCTTATCAGGACAATGCCAAAGATGATTTTGCGAGCTTAAACCGTGAAGAAAAGTTTAAAAACATGTACAGTACAGGCGCAGATGCAGCAGTAACATTCTTCAAATGGCAGGCAATGGACATTACACTGGGAAGCTCGTACAAATACCTGAATTTTGACTATAATGTGGATTACATTGATAGTGAGCGCGATGCCGGTGCTTTGGGCATACAACACCATATATCGCCCTTTTTGTTTACAGACATAAAACTTTTTGATAACCGCCTGTTTTTCAACCTGGGGTTCAGGTACGATCATATTCAAACATCGAATGCAAGCAATTGGGATACCCAGGGTAGTGCCGGAAAACCCGATTACGACAATACGTATGATGACACAGAAGCCGGCAGTTTTTCGCCCAAATTTGGAATAACCTGGCATCCCGATTCCGAAACCACAATCCGTGCTTCGGCAGGGAAGGGATTCAGAATGCCAAGCCTTTTCGAACTGTACAAAGTGCATGTGCGCGGCGGGGGTACCTATTACCGGCAGGCAAACCCCGATTTAAAGCCGGAAAACATTCAATCGTGGGATATAGGTGCCGAGCGGAAACTCTCGGATAATCTTATGGCAAAAGTAACGTTTTACCAATCGCTGGCTACCGATTACATAGGCGACAGGCTTTTGGATTCTGCAAAATTTGCAGGTGGGAAAAAAACCCGCTACGAATATATGCTCGATAATATCAGCGAAGTAAAAATTCATGGGCTGGAATTTGAAACACAATGGAACCCGTTAAAATATACCTCTTTTCATGCCAATTATACCTACAATGTGTCCGAAATTATCAGAGACACAGAAAACCAGGCGTTAGAAGGTAATTTCTTACCCAACAACCCCCGGCATAGCGGTCATTTCATTGCAAATTACCTAAACCCCAAAATAGTCAATGTTTCAGTAGGCGTGAATATTTTGGCAAAAATATTCTACGACAACGAAAACACGCTTGAAAAAGACAGTTACTATACACTTGATTTGTCGCTTTCGCGAAAATTTATGAATTTGCTTACGGTTTTTATGAATGCAGAAAATATTTTAGACAACCAATACCCGATATTTTTATCCCCTTCAAAAGGCAATACAATCGCACCGGGTATTATTGTAAAGGGCGGGATTAAGGTAGAATTGTAATGTACGACAACTTTCTAAGTTATCGCAGTAATATATCTCAGATAATCAATGATTTACGTTAAACAATTAATTGTTTTAATAATCAACGACAAACATGATGTTTGTCATACTTATTGCAGGTGTTCATGCGAATAAAAGCAATTCATAACAAAAAAATAAAAATGTATTACCATAGTTGGTACTACTTTTTCGTTTTCATTCTTTTTTTTACTTTTTGCTTTTCGTGCAATCATAGTCCCTGGTCAAAACAAAAAGAAGATAAAAATGCAGTAAACCAGATTTCCTGTGACAGTCAGATTAATAAAACGCATAAAATAACCGATGCAGAGGGAAGAAAAGTAATTGTTCCCGAAAAAGTTAAAAAAGTAATATGTTCAGGTTCAGGTTGCTTACGATTATTGACCTACCTCAATGCCCACCATCTCATTGTTGCGGTTGACGGGATTGAAGTAAAAGGTTCGCCCATTGATGCACGCCCTTATGCCATTGCCAATCCGCAGTTTAAGACTTATCCTGTATTTGGCGAATTCAGGGGCTATGACAACGCCGAATTGATAGCCGGTTTAGACCAACAGCCGGAGGTGATTTTCAAAATGCTGCCCGGCGGGGGCATTAAACCTGATATGCTTAGCAGCAAAACAGGGATTCCAGTTGTTTCACTGGTATATGGGAACGTAGGGTACAACCGTCATCTATTAAACCAGTCGTTACAAATAATGGGCGATGTAACCGGCAAAAAGCAACGAGCCGAAGAGGTGATAGCCTATATTGACAGCATTATTAATGATTTAGAAGCACGGAGCGCCAAAACATCTTCCTTAACCTGCTACATGGGCGGATTAGGACAAAGCGGGCCTCATGGCATACAATCTACTGATCCGGCATTTGCCCCTTTTGCTTTTCTTGGTCTGAAAAACGTGGCTTCGCAAGGAAAGGATACTGAATCGTTGTCCTATCTCAATATTTCAAAAGAACAGCTTATTGCGTGGGACCCTGATATGATTTTTATCGATATTTCTACCCTGAGGCTGGGGACAGACATCAATGCTCTGGCGCAATTACGCAACGACCCTGCTTTCAATCATTTGAAGGCTGCAAAAAACAGCCGGGTGTATGGCCTTTTCCCGAACAATTCATATAACCAGAATATCGAAGTGGTGCTTGCCAACGCTTATTATATCGGAAAAATATTTTTTCCCGAAGCCTTTTTTGATATTAACCCCATGAAAAAGGCGGAAGAATTATCGGTTTTTTTCAATGGCGGGCCTGCCTTTATCAAATTGAACGAAATGTTTGGTAATAGAGGGTTTACACAATTATCTTTGAAATGATTTTAAAACAAAATAAGCTAAAATATAAAAATGTTCCTTTTCCTGAGTACCGGAAATATATTTACAGGAAACGAATGTTCCTGGCAATACTGATTGTGATTTGCCTTATTTCTTTTTTTGCTTCTGTTTCAATAGGAGCGGTTACCATTCCTTACAAAGAAGTTTTTAAAACGCTTTTGGGCTTGCCGGGGTCGCCACGTTTTCAGAACATTATAAGTAACATAAGGCTGCCTAATGCTTTAGCAGCCTTGGTTGCAGGAAGCGGGCTTGCCATTTCGGGCGCTGTGATGCAATCGGTACTGCGCAATCCGTTGGGTTCGCCTTTTACGCTTGGTATTTCGCAGGCCGGGGCTTTTGGTGCCGCTATTGCCATTATTTTAGCCGGTTCAGGGGTCATGCAGTCGACACAGGTAGGTGCTGTTACAGTAACCAATCCTTTTCTTACCGTAGGTTTTGCCTTTTTCATGTGTATGCTTTCTGCTTTAATCATTGTTCTTATTGCAAGGTTTTACAGCACAAGTCCTGAGGTTATGGTACTTAGCGGAGTGGCGCTTGGTGCGGTTTTTTCTGCCGGCACCATGTTTCTTCAATATTTTGCCGACGATGTGCAACTGGCTGCTATTGTATTTTGGTCGTTTGGCGATGTAGGCCGTGCCGACTGGGCTGAAGTAATGATTATGGCAGGTGTGGTTGTGCCCGGTACCTTGTTTTTTATTCTGAACCGGTGGAATTATAATTCTATCGAAGCTGGCGATGAAACAGCGAGAGGGTTGGGGGTGCGGGTTGAACGGGTACGTATTTTTGGGATGATTGTTGCCTCATTCATCACGGCTGTTATTGTTTCCTTTCTCGGCATCATCGCTTTTGTAGGGCTTATAAGCCCCCACATGGTGAGGCGTTTTGTAGGCGATGACTACCGTTTTGTTATTCCGGCCAGTTGCTTGTCTGGTGCAGCCCTGTTATTAGTATCGGATATTGCCGCGAGGATGATGCTTATGCCCCATGTGCTGCCCGTGGCTGTATTAACATCTTTTATCGGGGCGCCCCTGTTCTTATATCTTCTGTTGAGCAAAAGAATACGATAACGATGGATGTAAAAAACATATCAGTTTCATACCGCAAAGGCGAGTTAATCCTGAACAACGTGTCCTTTAGCGCCGGTGAGGGCAAAATAATCGCATTGCTGGGCCCTAACGGTGCAGGTAAAACCACGCTGCTCCGTTGTATCAATGCAATATTGAAGCCGCAAAAAGGAGTTGTGGAAGTTGAAAACCAAAATATTCTGAAAATGCCTGTCGGCCAGGTTGCAAAAATGATGGCGTATGTCGCACAGCGAAACAACGCCGGTAACATGAGCGTTTTCGATGCCGTGTTGCTTGGCAGGAAACCACACGTGGGCCTGAAAACCAGCCCAACAGATTTTTCTAAAGTAAGCCATGTGTTGCAAAAACTCGGGCTTGAAAAAGTGGCCATGCGAAAAATCAACCAATTAAGCGGGGGCGAACTGCAAAAAGTATATATTGCCCGTGCATTTGTTCAGGAACCCCATATTTTTCTCCTGGATGAACCTACCAGTAACCTCGATTTGAAGAACCAATTGGATATACTTCATACCATTTGCAATTTAGTAAAGGAAAATTCATTAACTGCCATAATTACTATGCATAGCTTAAACCTTGCCTTCCGGTTTGCCGATAATATTATTTTATTAAATAAAGGACAAATTGTTACCCAGGGAACGACAAATAGCATTGCCCCTGAAATTTTATCGCAGGTGTATGGTGTTCAGGTAGATATTATTAGTCATAATGGATATCTGGTAATTGTACCTGTCTAAGGGTTTGATGTAGATTTACGTAGATGGTTACAAAGCAACGATAAGGTTATTACAAAATGTATGAATAAGCACAAATATATTTCATAATATTTACGTTCTTGTAGCAGATAAGGGTTTGAAACGAAATAACCAGTTGGTATTAGGAAATTTTAATTTTCGTTATACCGATTAAATCAGGCACAGGCATGATAACTAGTATCCTGTCCCAATAATTTCTCCAAAATAACTGGCAATATACTTCAATTGGTTAATTATTTAATTTGAAAATTTGAAAATAAACTGA
>CAZVTW010000428.1:0-5109 GCA_964629805.1 uncultured Bacteroidales bacterium
GGTTTGATTGCTGCAAGTGTGGCATATTCATTGGCTGCAAACACCAAACCACTGCCAAAAGCAGGCGAGGGGCCAACTTCTCCGCTCATACAGTCATATTTCCAGAATTCCTTTCCGGTAGAAGGATCATATGAGATGACATACGGATCAGATGAAGTCAGTAATTCATCCCTGTTGCCTGTATTTACTATCACCGGACTTGACCAGGATATCTTAACGTCCCTTTTGGTGTGCCACTTCTGAGATCCGTCTTTTACCGAAAAAGCATAAAGATTTCCACTGTTCCGGTCATCAAACTGAACGATAACAGACTCACCATAAATAATAAGTGACGATGAATGGCCATAATGATTTTTAGGGACGCCAATGTTTTTTGCCCAGATTTTTTGACCGGAAAAATCATAACAAATGATATCGCCTGTGGCAAAAATGGCTATGACATATTTCCCGTCAGTGGCCAGGGTTGGGGCAGAATACCCGGTGTCATCAGTCACTTTGGGTGGTGTTTTGGGTGATCCCTCGATATTCTCCGCCGTTCCTGTCCAGAGAATTTGACCGGAGTGAGCATCAAAGCAATATACTTCCCGTTTTGATTTATTCCCGCCGGAGAGGAAAACTTTATTACCCCAGACAATCGGAGAACTGTACCCTGGCAAAGGGATTTCAGTTTTCCATGCGATGTTTTTCCCGGAAGCGCCATCCCATTCGGTCGGGATATTGTTATGAAAAGAAATCCCGTTGGCTCCGGCGCCTCGTAAATTTGGAAATTGATTGACTGCACCCGGAATTTTTGCAGGCACAAAAGAAGTTGATACCATATTGCCCGTTTCGGATGGCTTTTCTTCTTTTGTTTCAACTGATTTTGTTATTTCTGTTTCCTGGTCAGCTACATCTGCCTCCTGGTATGCCTTTGTTTCCGCTTGTGATTGAGGTGTTGCTGCAATATCTCCTTCATTCATTGTCTTTTCTGCTAATGTATCCTGCCTGGCTGATTGGTCTGTGTTAGTTTTTATCATGTTATCCTGCTCTGTTTCATCCGGGTCTTTGACATCTGTCTTCGTTTTCTGTTCGCGGGGTTCCGATATAGCAGTTTGCTGTTCTGCCATTTTCTTATCAGTTATTTCCTGTTGTTTTGAAATCCCGGCTACTTCGCCATAGTCTGCTGAAATTTCGTTGTATGATAAAAAGCTGCTTAACAGGGCCAAAAGAAAAAAAGCGCTGCCTCCAATGATCATCCGGTTTTGTGTTTTTCTCTGCACGGGTACAACTGAAGGTTCGCTTCCTTCCGGAATATCAGTTATTTTTTGCTGAATTTGAGACGCCTGCCTGTAAGCAATTAATAAAACAATAAGGCCAAACAGGAGTAAATAAGAACCAACCCTGATTTGCCATTGTTTTGTAAAAAATGCCTTCCTGACTATCAGGTCAAGCGCCCTGATTTCTTCTTTGAGCTGTTGATCCTGCGGATTTTCTTCCAGTCGAAGCATCAAAGATTTGAGTGATTCGCTTTCAAGCGGGTCTGATGCCTGTAGCTGCAAAAAATTGATAATGAGTATAATCCCCACAATGGCAGTAAAAACAGCCGCAATTGCTGCAAGATTTTTGTAAAACTTTAAAAGTTTTTTATTTTTATGAGTAGAATCGGTATCTGTCATATATATTTAATTTGCTACTTGCAATATAGATCATACTTTACTATCTTTTTTAACCGGACAATATTTAAAACACCTGCCGCAACTCAGGCAAGCACCCTTGTCCGGTTCATAGTCTTTTGAAGATTTATACACGGATTCTCTTAATACGCCCATTCCGATGATTAAACCCAGGAAAGCGCCGACTATCCATGTACCTGTGTAAAAATCATCAATGATCAGCTTTGCTTCTTCAAGTAATTGTGGTAATGGCTTTCCTGATTCCTCAAAGGTTTCAACATCCAAAGATTTTAGCTGAACATCATATTTTTTATTGCGGAGAACTTCCTCTGCAAGTGAAACTGTTCTATTGACTTTTGATACAGGGACATGCAGTTGTGATAATGCCCAGCCACCAATAAACATCCAGACAGGAATTAGTAATGTAAACAAAATAATTCGTCTTTTATTTTGTTTCATCGTGCCCTCTGGTTTTCCTGATTTCGGATAATGTATGACATCAAAAGGACAGGCATTTTCACATAACCTGCATTGAATACATGTTGAGGGAGTGACTGTTACCCTGTGTTTGGAAAACCATGAAAACCAGTTGAGTAAAATGGCATATGGGCAAAAGAACCGGCAATATGGCCTTGCTATAAAAACACCGAGAAGCAGAAAACTACCACCAAGTATAATCATATTGACCGGTGCATCCATTCTGAAAATACCAATAAAGGGATCATAGCGGCAAATGATAAAATCTGATCCTGTAACAGCATAAAGTATAGCAAATGAAAGATATACATATGGAATGAAACCCAGTATTTTCTGCCAGAAAACAGGTATTCTCAGAGGTTTAAGAACAACAATATCCTGGATGGCGCCAAGCGGACACACCCCGCCGCAGAAAGCCCTGCCGGCAAAGAGTGCGAAAAGAAGCGGAATAATAAAAAAGGCAATGACAACGAGAGGGATATGATAGGAACCATCAGCAATAGCCAGGCTAACATTCTGAACAGCGCCAATAGCGCAAACACATCCGTTTCGCCAAAAACCAAAATACAACAATGAAAAAATAGAGACAATTAATATCCCTCTTCTTGATCTTGATTTTATGGACATATATGTAACAAGAGACAGGGCCAGAATAAGTACAAAAACATCCAGATACTCAATTTCAAGAGAGCGGGGCTCTGGTTTTGTTGGTTCAGGCTGAACATGTCCGCTTTCAAATTCGGGTTTTGGAAATCTTTGCTGGGCTGTATGTATGGTCGTTGAAATAATTATCAACCATAAAACCAGCGCTCCTGCAATAACTGTCCTGGCATATTTTTTATCAGAAAGCGCTTTAATTCGGCTAAATATCCAATAAATGTTCCCAACTAATTTTTTCATCCTTTGCTATTTTCCCCTTTAATCAAATATGGTTTACTTGCCGGCACCCTGACAACAGCTTCCGACGGACAATCGCGTGCAATCGAACATTCATTACAGTTGAGACAGATGTCATGCCTGATTTGCAGGATGAGAGAGCCATTACCGAAAGATGCGCAACCTTTAACGCATTTTCCACAACCAATACATAATTCCTCGTCAATATGATATTCAAAGTATGGTTCTTCAATAAAAACCCTTTTAATGGCGCCGGTTGGGCATAATTGGTTTTCAGCGCCGGTATTCAGTTCTTTGACATCGGGATTAAAGTATCCGCCACATAGGTCGCAGTATCCGCATAAATCATATGCATGAACACATTTTGAAGCAGAAGGCTCCAACACACAACTTGTTGCACATCTGCCACACTGGGTGCATTTAAAGGGGTCTATCTGCCAAACTGTATCGCCAGAACTTGATTTTCCTATCAAATATCCGGCTAATCCTCCCAGTGAAAGGGTAAATCCCATTCTGAAAACACCCTGCAAAAAATCCCTGCGTTTTATTTTTTGAGTGTTTTGACTTTCTTCCATTTCTCTGAATATTTGTCCGTATTCTGTTGATTGACTCAGAATACGAATTATTTAATCGCAAATATATATTGTTTTTAATTTTTTTTCATAAAAACCCTGAGCTGTTCTCTTTTGGGATCAAGCACATAAATGTTTTGTTTTGAATCGATAGCAAGGTCGGATATGGTTGTGCCTTCATCAAATTGCTGCGGTGTAGCAACAACACAGACAAAATCACCGGCCTGGTTATGGATTTTAACCCGGCAAATACCCTTTTCACTTGTTACAAAAGAGCCGTCTTCAAGTATTGCCATGTGTGTCGGATTACAACATCCGCTGAATCCGTCAAGGCGCATAGAAGTTTTGTGCCAGTACCCCCTGAGATTTCCTGATTTATCATAATTCCGGAATTGATGTTTGCCCGGGTTGACTGCCCACAAAAAACCGTCAGGACCTATATCCAGATCAAAATATGGACTGGGAATAATAAATCCTTCACTTTCCGTTAAAGCGTCTTTTTTACCGATATGCCGCCGTAAATCACCAGTCATTGAAAATTCATGAATATATTTATTTCCTGCATCTGCAACAAAAACAGTATTTTTTTTCACAGCAATCGAAGTTATGATGGCTTTCTCACCAAGCTGGGGAAAATCTCCGGTCTTAGCTCCGTCCAGTGTGTAAATGAGCGCTTGTTCTTTTGTTCCGATAAAAAGACTGTCCCCAAAAACTGTCATACAAGTAACCGGTTTGTCCACAGAAAAAGTATTTACCACAGATAGTTGTTGATCATAGACAGTGCAAGTGGTATTTCCTGCAACATAAATATTATCAGCCTGGTCAATAGCAATCGCTGTTGGTTTGATTTTGAGAGGGATAGTAGCCTTTTCATCGTAGCATATCTGCTCTTCATCAATTTTTTTATATTCATCAATATTATATTCGTAGGGATTTCCTGTTTTATTGCCTGATGGCGCCATGAGGATGTCTTTTCCTATCAGGACGATAATTAAAAGTCCCAGTGCAATAAGAAGTATTGTTATAAATTTGTTTTTCATTTTTCTTTCGTGTTATACCGGATTGCGATAAGAATTTATTTTTTTTAATATTACATCGGTTGAACTCATACAATTATTTTTTTAAATCAATACAATACATCACATCAGCATCCCGGAGTACCATTTTACCGTTAGCAAGGGCCGGTGGTGCCCAGGCGTCGTGTCCTTCAAAAATTTTATATTTTGAAATAAAGTCATATTCCTGCGTATTTGTTGAAATAGCGTATAAAGTGCCATCATCATTGAGTAAATAGAATGTATCGTCAGCAATTAGAAAAGGGCCCAGCCCGAACCTGTCAGTTTTACCGCTTGTCCAGACAAATTCTTTACAATTTACCGGATCAACACAAACGAATTGATTCCGTTGTTTACCTGCATCTTTGGGTAAAATTCCAAAAAGATGTCCTTTATAAAAGACAGGAGACTGTTGTTCACATGCTAATCCTTCACGTGGCGGATATTCCTGCAATA
>CAZVTW010000429.1:0-5097 GCA_964629805.1 uncultured Bacteroidales bacterium
ATATTGACTATGAAATATTAAAAAATGTCGACCATGTGGTTGACTGGCGACAGTCGGAAACCCCGAAGTCCAGGCCTTCAAAAATTATTAAGATTCTCGGAGACGGGAAAATTGAGGAAATAAGATAACAAAAATAGAGGGCAGCCTCTTTGAAGGCCACCCTGAAATATATGATGATTTTGGTGGTATTTATGAGCGGACTCATGTATGCTTAATCGTACCTGTAAACATTACCCGAGCCTTTCAGATTTTCATAAACATCCGGATCTCCAACATAATAGACATTGCCGCTCCCGTAAATGTCAACATGCAGGTCTTTTATCACATTTACCCTGCAGTCACCTGAGCCATAAATATTGATATTGGCATTTTCTGTTGGCAGATTCAGTGCCCTGACACTCCCTGATCCACTGATATTGATGTCATTGTATTCTGTTATTTCCGGTCCTGCTATGACTATATCCCCTGATCCACTGATATCGCAATCAAGTTTCTCTGCCACTAAATCATCAATTCTGATATCTCCACTACCCGATATTTTCAAATCCAGCTCTTCGCAGGTAATCGGGTAGCCATCATTAATAATGTCACCTGAGCCTGATACTTTCAATCCTGTAAGATAGGGCAGGGTAATAAAAATATTGACTCCGTCATGTCTGCCAACGCAATTATCATATTCAATATAGAGAATATCACGACGAACAAAAATATCCAGCTCATCCAGAATTTCATCCTGTGCTTCTGCAACAACTTCCTGATCATCACCCATTGCAATGAATACATCAGCATCATTTGTCAGTTCAATTTTGGAAAACTGACCAACGTATCTTTCCTCTGTATACATACGTCCTTCGCCATCAACGCACCAGTTATCCCAGCAACAACATGCTCCCATGCTTAAAGCCATTAAAGCTATTGTCATGTGTAAATATATTCTTTTCATGATTTAAATTTTTTTGAATTTATACTAAAGACATCAAATAAAAAAGAGGGTTGCAGGCAATATCATTTTTTTTGGAATAAAATTTACCGACATTTTTTATTTACGTGTTAACATTTTTAATCACTGGTGTCTTGTTAAAATTGTACAGTAGTGATTATTTTTATGCCATCTGCCAAAAGAGCCTTTTGGCATTTCAATTTTAAAATAAAATATACTGATCAGTATATTTTTATGACTAAATATTTATTAAGTTTCTGTCATTTCATTACTTTTGCATCCGGAAAAGCAAAACGCAGCATTAATAAATTTCAAATTATTTCTCAATGAAAGCATATAAAATTGTTTTACTTGCAAAACAAGTTCCGGATACCCGGAATGTTGGTAAAAATGCTATGAAAGCGGACGGGACAGTAAACAGGGCTGCCCTGCCTGCCATTTTTAATCCTGAAGACCTGAATGCTCTTGAGCAGGCTTTACGCATCAAAGATCAATATCCTGATAGTACAATAACTTTGCTGACCATGGGCCCTCCCAGGGCTGCTGAAATGATCAGGGAAGGATTATATCGCGGCCTCGATGATGGTATCTTGCTAACAGACCGCAAATTTGCCGGTTCTGACACGCTTGCTACCTCTTATGCCATTGCACGAGCCATACAAAAAATCGGCAATGTTGATATCGTCATAACCGGACGTCAGGCTATTGACGGGGACACAGCACAGGTTGGCCCACAGACTGCTGAGAAACTCGGAATACCTCAGATAACCTACGCTGAGGAGGTCATTTCTTTTAAAAATAAAGAGATTACCATAAAACGAAGACTTGAGAATGGTGTGGAAACAGTTTCCTCAAAATTACCTGTCCTGGTAACTGTGCATAGTTCAGCACCGGAATGCAGATCGCGCAACAGTAAGCGTGTGATGAAATATAAACATGCAAGAACAGCCACAGAATTGGTGAATGCTGATGAAGACTACCTCAGATTGTCCACCGACAGGCCGTATCTCAAAATCAGCGAATGGAGTGTCAATGATATTGATGTAGACCTTGAATATTTAGGTCTTGGCGGTTCTCCAACAAAAGTCAAAGGTATAGAAAATGTTGTTCTCCAGTCGAAAGAATCAAGAGTCCTTTCGACAAAGGATGATGACATAGACCTTTTAATGAAAGAATTGATTGAAAACCATACGATAGATTAATTGTTCTGATCTGCAAAAAATAATATTATGAATAACATATTTGTATATTGTGAAACAGAAGACGGGAAAGTAGCCGAGGTTAGCCTGGAACTTTTATCAAAAGGAAAGAAACTGGCCGGGCAGTTAGGATGTAAACTTGAGGCTATTGCTTTGGGGTACAAACTGAAAGGTGTTGAAAAACAAGTATATCCATACGGCGTAGACATTTTACATGTCGGAGATGATAAAAAGCTTGATCCTTATCTGACATTGCCACACACAAGTGTGGTTGTTAAAATTTTGCAGGAGCAAAAGCCGCAGATAGTACTATTTGGTGCTTCCACAATTGGCAGAGATTTGGCGCCGAGAGTATCCTCATCACTTGACAGTGGGTTGACAGCTGACTGCACCAGTCTTGAGATTGGTGATCATACGGATAAAAAGAGGAACAAAGAATACAAGAACATATTGTATCAGATAAGACCGGCTTTTGGAGGAAATATTATTGCAACCATCATCAATCCTGATCATAGACCACAAATGGCCACAGTGAGGGAAGGTGTGATGAAAAAAGAGATGTTTAATGCAAACCACCTCGGACAGATTAAGCAGATCGATATTGCTAAGTATCTTTCTGATGAAGATTTTATTGTTAAAGTAATTGAACGGCATATTGAAAAAAGCAAGGTGAATATCAAAAATTCATCTATCATTGTTTCAGGCGGCTACGGTGTTGGCTCCAAAGAGAACTTCGATCTGTTATATGAACTCGCACATGTATTAGGGGGAGAAGTTGGTGCTTCCAGGGCAGCAGTTGATGCCGGGTACGCTGACCATGAGAGACAGATAGGTCAGACTGGTGTGACGGTGAGGCCAAAACTCTATATTGCCTGCGGAATTTCCGGGGCTGTTCAGCACAGAGCCGGAATGGCTGAATCTTCAATTATCATTTCTATTAATACTGATGAACATGCGCCAATAAACAAAATTGCAGATTATGTTATCCTTGGCGATATATCTGAGGTTGTACCTAAAATGATTCAATTTTATAAAAAGAACTCAAAGTAAGAATATCATGGCAAATTTTTATACTGACAACAAAGATTTAAAATTTCATCTTTCGCATCCTTTGATGAAAAAAATAGTGGCACTGAAAGAACGTGATTTCGTTGATAAAGAGGAATATGACTATGCTCCGCTTGACTATGAGGATGCAATGGACAGTTTTGACAGGATTCTTGATATTGTTGGAGATATTAGCGCTAATATCATCGGGCCAAATGCTGAGGCTACCGACACCGAGGGCCCAAATGTTGCTGATAATGAAGTTGTGTATGCAAAAGCAACACAGGAAAATTATGACGCCCTCGTAAAAGCCGGACTTATCGGGATGACCCTGCCAAGAAAATATGACGGACTCAATTTTCCGGTTATTCCGTTTCTTATGGCTGCAGACGTTGTATCTCGTGCTGATGCCAGTTTCGAAAACATATGGGGACTACAGGACTGTGCCGAAACGATACATGAATTTGCAGATGAAAATATTAAAAATGAATTTCTACCACGGTTTGCAAATGAAGGAGCTACAGCAGCCATGGTTTTGACCGAGCCTGATGCCGGCTCAGATTTACAGGCCGTACAGCTCAAAGCAACCCCTGACCAGGAGAAAGATATCTGGTACCTCAATGGCGTCAAAAGGTTTATTACCAATGGAGATGCTGATATCGCCCTTGTGCTGGCCCGTTCAGAGGAAGGTACATCAGACGGACGTGGTTTGTCTCTCTTTGTTTATGACCGTAGGTCAAAGGCTGTCAATGTCAGGAGGATTGAACATAAATTAGGTATTGTCGGGTCTCCAACCTGTGAGCTTGTGTTTAAAAACGCTCCTGCCAAACTTGTCGGACAAAGGCGAATGGGTCTGATTAAATATGTGATGGCGCTGATGAACAGTGCCAGGCTTGGTATTGCAGCCCAGGCTGTAGGAATTGCAGAAGCTGCTTATCGTGAAGGGCTCGAGTATGCCAGGGAAAGGCAGCAATTTGGTAAGGTCATTATTAAATTTCCGGCTGTGTATGAATTATTGACAAATATGAAGGTCAAACTGCAGGCGGTCAGGAGTCTCTTGTACGAAACCGGACGTTTTGTTGATATGTACAAAGGGTATCAACTTGTTGCCGAAGATCGGAAACTGGAACCAGATGAAAGAAAAGAACAAAAATACTACAACAGGCTTGCGGACATTTTTACACCGCTTGTCAAACTCATTGGCAGCGAGTATGCAAACCAGATATCTTATGATTCCCTTCAGATTCATGGTGGATCGGGATTTATGAAGGACTATCCGATTGAACGTATTTATCGGGATGCAAGAATCACTTCTATTTATGAAGGAACATCACAATTGCAGGTTGTAGCTGCTATCAGGGGTGTATCTTCAGGCGGATACCTCAAACATATCAGAGAAGTGTATCAGGCTGGTGAAATAAAACCGGAGTATGAATATCTGAGGCGTACACTCACTCAAATGACTGATGAATATGAAGAAGCGGTTAACCTTGTCCTTGATGTGAAAGAAACGGAATATTTGGATTTCCATGCCAGGAGACTGGTTGAAATGGCAGGGAACATTATCATGGGTTATTTGTTGCTTTATGATACAATGCGGGATATTGAATATAAAAATTCAACTGATATTTTTGTCAGTATAGCCAGGTCTGAAAACAAGGAAAAGGTTGATTATATAAGGAATTCCGACCTGAAAAATCTGGGTCTCTTTAAAATGGAGCCCAAAGACCTGGAAGTTGAATAAAAATCTAACTGAAAAAATAATTGAATAGGTTGTCATCCGATGAACATCATTGTGGCAGCCTTTTTTATTTTTTATAAACAAATAAAAAAAATCACTTCATGAATCCTTTGCTAAACATAACTGATTCTAATATCGCTTTTGATAAAGTTACAGGTGAAGATATTGAG
>CAZVTW010000430.1:0-5097 GCA_964629805.1 uncultured Bacteroidales bacterium
TCAATTCGGATGAACTACTTATTAAAATGTCTAATCTTTCATCTTTTAAAATTATTGGTTCACTTGATGAGAGAAAAGCTGATATTGTTGCTATGGGACAACAAGTCATAGCTGTTATTGAGGAGGATAAAATCATCGAGGGCAGAGTTGGTAATATCAAACCGGTCATTGAAAATAACAAAATTGGTTTTGAGGTATTCCTTGAGAAATCAGATTGTGATAAATTAATATCAAACATGAAAATCGATTTATTACTGGTGACCGAAATGAAGGAAAATGTTGTCAGAATCAAAAAGGGACCGGCCTTCAGTGGCGATAAATTTCAGGAAGTATATCTGAAGAAAGGGAACAAAGCATATCTGACTGAAATTGAAACCGGAATGAAAGGATATAAACATATGGAAATTGTTTCAGGTGTGGACCCTGGCGATGAATTGCTTATCTCGAATATTTCATCCATAACCAAAAAAGAAGTTATTGACCTCGAATAGTTTTTCGTGCTATTTTCCCGGAAATAACTTAACAATTCATGCAACAGAAATTTAAACTGTGTTGTTTTCACTTAATATTAGAATTCATAAAATAGACGTTTTACAAATGCGAAACATCATAAAGATCATATCTCGACTCATATTTTGTAATTTTTTAATATTTTACGTTTTAAACGCACTGAATGCACAAAAAACTCAAACCAAAGTGCAATTGAGTCTTAGAAATGTTGTTGATCTTGCCATTAAAAAGTCCAGTTCGGCAAAATATGCTCAAAACAGAAATGTGAGTTACTATTGGAGATGGCAAAACTTTACGACAAAATTCCGTCCGCAACTCATGCTTGAAAGTGATTTTCCAATTTATCAACACACCACCAGTCCGGTAACACAGCCAGACGGAACGATTAAATTTAAACAGATATCAAATCTTCAGAATTCTGCAAAAATCTCCTTAAATCAGTCAATACCAAAGTTGGGTACTTCCATTTATGCTGCCTCTTCGATTTACCGTATTGAAGATTTTAACCAAAAGTTCACTGAATTTTCCGGAAGTCCGATGGAAATAGGTTTTCATCAGCCTATTTTTGCCTATAACTGGATGAAATGGTATAAAAAGACAGAACCGCTGGTATATGAAGAGTCTAAAAGAAATTACATTGAATCAATTGAAGAAATCTCACTCAGGGCGACCAGGAGATTTTTTAGATATCTATATGTACAGACCAATTTTTCGCTTGCTGAATCAAATTTAAAAAACAGTCAGGATAATCTTCGAATAGCCAAAATGAAAAAGAAAATTGGTAATATTTCGGAGAATGATTTTTCAAGAATTGAATTATCAGTACTCAATGCCAGGAAAGACCTGAATGAGGCAAAAATGGATTTGAAAAATGCAGATTTTGAGTTAAAGTCTTATATCGGCCTTGAACAAACGGAAGAGATAAGCCTGGAAATGCCGCTTAACATGGTATTATTCGAGATTGATCCGGAAAAAGCACTGAAAAAAGCCCTTGCTAACAGAAAAGAACCAATACGTTCGGAAAGACGACTGATTCAGGCAGAACAACAACTGGTCAGGGCAAAAAAGAATAACGGTCCTAAAATTGTTGTTGAAGGAACTTACGGCATCTCAAACAGTGATGAAGATTTTACCGGTGTTTACCAAAACACCCAACAGCAGCGTGAACTTGAGCTGAGCGTAAGCATTCCGATACTGGACTGGGGAAGATCGGCTTCTGAAGTCAAACTCGCTGAATCAAACAAAGAACTGGTGGTATACGACGTTGAGCAGGACATGAAGGACTTTAAGAGAAGTGTCATTGTTCAGGTTGAACAATTCAGCTTGTTAAAAGACCAGATAAACACGGTGAAACAAGCGGATATTGTAGCTGAAAACGGGTATAAAATAGCCCTGAAAAAATTTCAGAATGGTGAAATTAGTATTACTGATTTAAATATCGCCCTGGCTGAAAGGGAAAAGGCTAAACGAGACTATATCAAGTCACTTCAGGCATATTGGATAGCCTATTATCAATTACGGATTTTGACTTTGTATGATTTCGAAATTGATCGGAACATCACTTATGATAATCCCCTGCTAAAACCAATAAATTAACTCAAAGAAAAATAAACATTTCGAGGGCATTAGTTGTTATATATACGTTTTTCATAATTAGTAATTTTAGTTAGTAGTTAAGCGTGCAGCAGTCTTCTGCTGCACCTTTACTATTTAGTGGCACTTAGAAAAATTGCATGTTTTCTTATTGGTACTATTTATACATGCCCTTTAAAATATATTCCGCAATTATATCAAGTTTTTCCTCTTCCATGTCCGGAAATCCTGTCATAGCAGGTAATTCCATTTTTTTACGTTCGGGTTTCCTGATCCATTGTTTCAATGCTGATTTGTTTCCCTGATATATTTCAACTATTTCATTAATTGGCGGGCCAACAAGAGTCATATCCGGCAAATGAGACATAGCGCAATTTGTATTGAAGGCCAATTTCCCGGGCGTCAAATCACCTGAACTGACAGAATCAGCCTTCAGTGCCTCCTGTCTCATTTTCATGATGAGTTCATGATGCTTTTTAGTTTTTTCAGCCATAAGTTCTCTATGCGGATCAAGAGCGTTTGACCTGTAAACCTGCCTGCCTGTACCCATGAAAATAACAGTAAGTGATAAAATGACAACAACTTTATAAAAATTCTTCCCAAATGTTTCACGGGGTCCAAAAATATCATTCCACATATAATAAATACCAATAATGACCAGCAGAACACCTATGCCTATATAAAGGAAAAGGTTCCAGTCAATGCCTTTGACAGGAAGAGTGAGAAATAAAAATGGTCCGAATATAAACTGTAAAGCAGTAGCGCCCAAGGCAAGAGAGTACATTTTTTTCCTGACTTCATAAATACTTACAGGCGCCAGTTTTTCTTTAAAAGATTGCCCCTTACGTCCGAAATACCAGGTTAGAAAAAGTCCTGTGACTGCAAAAGTGGCTGTCAGAAAATGTAAAAAACGCGGAAATACATTTGGTAGTGAAATGGTTGAGAAAAATCCTCGTATTTCATGCCATCGTTCAGGGAAAAGCATGAGATTGATATTAGACAAAAAAATGAATGGTATAAAAGCGTATTTCTTTTATATCCGATGTACTCCAGGATAGTGACTAATGGTATAAAACCAACTGCAACAGCATGGTTGATAAGTACATGAATGATGGCAATGATTGCGATAAGCATCCGGTTGCCAAGAAAATCAAGGTGAAAAACAGGAAAATCCATAATAATTATCGGTTATTTTGCTCTGGTTAATAAACAAATATAATAACTTTTCTGATAATGCAGCATGTTTCTGATTCAATTTTTGTATGTTATTCTTTATCTTCCAATTGAAAAGATTTATACTTTTGAGGCTGTTTTATAAAATTACAATCGGGTTATACTTCGAGTCTGACAACATTTTTTATATGCAAAAGGAAATATACTTTCATGTAGGCCCTGGAAAAACAGGAACAACATTCCTTCAATACCGTGTATTCCCTAAATTTCGGGGTATACAATACATTCAACGAACCAAATATAAGCATGCTAAGTCGATTATTGAAAAAAGTTCAGCAGATAAGATACTTGTTTCGCGGGAATTTGACCGGCAATTAGAGCGGGAAGTCAAAAAATTTGCATCGCACTTTCCTGATGCAAAACCAATTATTGTCTTTAGACGGCACGACAGCTGGATCGCTTCTCAATACAGACGTTTTGTGAAAAATGGTTTTCGGGAAGGATTTTCCGTTTTTTTTGATCTTCATCACGATAGGGGATTTTTCAAATCCAGGCACTTAGAATATATGGGCATGATAGAGACACTTGAAAAATGTTTTTCTCACAAACCTTACGTGCTATTTTATGAGGATATGCGGAAGGATTTTAAAGGATTTGTTGATAATCTTGCTCAACTGACCGGCGCCACTTACAATTACAATGCCATTGACCAGACAAAAAAGCATACCTCTTACAATGAGAAACAGCTAAAGGCAATGCAGTATATTGGTCGATTCATTGACATGCGCAAACGTACAATGGCATCAAACACCTCCATAGACAGGATTCTTCGCTTTGGAATCAGTATTATTAGATATACTACTTTATATGTTTCTTTGATTATTCCAAAATCATTCTTTAGTCAGTCTCCTCTTATTTCAGATTCTGAACTTGAGGAAATTAAAACTGCTTACACAAAGGACTGGGAATTATGCAATGAATATGCCAGGCATAATAATAGGGAAAGCCCCGTTAAAAATAATCAACTTTAATATGTTTATCTGTTTGTAACTTAAAAATTTCAGCCAGTAAATTGTTTGCCAGGCTACTGGCTCCTATCCTGAATAAATCAGGTGTCATCCATTCGTTTCCAAGGACAGCTTCGACAATGGCCATGAATTCTGTTGCCTGTTTACCCGTTTTAATACCCCCGGCAGGTTTAATACCAATTTTTTTGCCGGTTTTGCTGAAAAATTCTTTTGCTGCCATGGCCATGACAAAGACAGCTTCTTTGGTTGCGGGCGGATACCCTTTTCCCGTAGAAGTTTTGATGAAGTCAGCCCCGGCTTCCATGGCTAAAATACTGGCATACTTGATATTTTTGGGACTTTCCAGGGCGCCTGTTTCAAGTATCACTTTCAGTATCACATCCTGTGAATAATTCCTGATTGCAACAAGTTCATTAAAAACGCTTTGATGGTCTCCATTCAAAAAAGAGCCAACTGATAAAACAACATCAAGTTCGTTTGCACCGGCTTCGATGCAGGATTTGGCCTCGGCCACTTTGATTTTAATAAAGGTTTGCGAAGCAGGAAAGCCTCCTGCTGCAGAAGCTATTTTGACATATCGTGAATGCAGATTGTTTGTCACTGTTTTTATCTGTGAGGGAAAAACACAAATTGCTGCAACATTGGGAATACCAACATACCTGGGAAATTTGTGGAAATTATTAATTTTTTCACATAGCTTTTTTATATTGGATTCATTGTCAGTAGCATTCAGCGAGGTGAGATCAATATAACTAAATGCTTTTTTTAGATTAACGACATTATAAACATTATA
>CAZVTW010000431.1:0-5062 GCA_964629805.1 uncultured Bacteroidales bacterium
TCAACTTATTTGTTGGTTCCGGTCAGAATTCGATTTATAGTTATAAAATAGAATAAACGAACTTGCGTTTTTTCTGTCAGCTGGTCAAACTAATCAGGTTTTAAAAACCTGGATTTCAGTCGGGAAAATAAATCCTGTTATATATGAAGATAAATACTCAAAATATCCTGAAAATCAGATTTTTAATACTATTTGTCATTGTTTTTGCTTTTAGTAAATCATGTATTGAAAAAGAGGATTATGACCCCAACCTGATATCCGGATCATTCAATATGAGCCCGGGTATTGCTTTACCTTTGGCCCGATCAAATCTTCATATAAGTGATTTTATCCGGGAAAAGGAAGATACAGTTATTTTTGACAGGGAAAAAGATAGCCTTGTTACAATTGTGTTCAGAGATGATTCTGTTTATTCTGCAGGAATCGATGATTTTTTTGATGATCCTTTTGAAGAAGCTTTCGAAGAAGTTTTTGACATTAAAGATGTTAAAATAGAACATGAGACAATTCGTTCTACAGTTTCATTTGGCTCCATTTTAGACCAAATGGATAAAGAAACAAGTGCATACAATGTACTAAAAACCATTGCGGAGAGAGAAATACCATTGATTGTACCGGAGACAACTCCTGTTTCTGCCGGCTCGCATCGATATACATCTCCCGAAGATTATGAATATATAACAGTTTCTGAAGGAATCGTCATCATTACCATTCTGAATAACCTCGCAATACCTGTTAAATTCACACTCGGGCTCAGGGATGAAATATATAACGAAAGTTTTGGTACTCTCGAATTCCCTGTTATTGACCCTGGAGAGACTGCCTCAAGAGAAATGGATTTGGCCGGGAAGACCATGTCCAGTCAATTACTTGCACAAATCGTCGGATTTAGCACACCAGGATCGGATGGTCAACGAGTCAGACTTAACAGATCTGATAATGTTGATTTTATAGCCAGCTTGCGTAATATGAAAATTAGCAGCGGAAAAGCTGTCATTCCCGAACAAACAATTTCTGACAGCCTGGAAGTTGATTTTACAGACCAGGAAGAAAAAATAAAGAATATGCGAATCAGGTCAGGCAGATTGTCTATTCATGTACAACCGATTATTGAAGCAGATTTTGATTTAATTCTGTTTCTGCCGACCATAACAAGAAATAATTCTACATTAGATAGTATTAGAGTGCATATATCAAAAGACGAAAATATAGATTTTAACATTGATTTAACTAATACTGAGACTGACCTTTCCAGTATGAGTCCACCTTACAATAAGATTCCGTTTTTTTATAAAGTGCATATTCCCGGAGGACAGAAGGTTGAATTTCAGGTTGCTGACAATATCCTAATTACAGAGAAATTCACAAATATGGATTTTGATTACTTACAAGGATATTTCGGACAAAAAGAAATAAATATTGAGGAACAGGAAATAGATTTGGGTATCAGCCTTTTTGATAATATAGAAGGCGGTTTTTTATTAACAAATCCGTCTTTAAAAGTGCATATTTTGAATTCAGTTGGTATTCCTGTTGATATTGAATCCAGGATTGTTGCCACATCGGCAACAGAAAAGCAGGAAAATCTCGGCTATACATTTCCTGAAATCAATTCGCCCGATACACCAGGTGAACTGGCAACCACATCATTGGTAATCAATAATGAAAATTCTGATATTGTGGATTTTTTTGCCACACCACCTTATTCAATAACTTTTGGAGCTGAGTATTATACAAATCCGGATGGAGAAACTTTCACAAATTTTATTACATCTGACAGTTATATCAATATTGGGGTAGAAATGGATGTTCCTTTTGAAATTCAGACTTCTACAATCGGAATTTCTGATACCATCAGTTACGACAGTGAAAAAATATCTGACATTACTGATTATGCTGAAGAAGCTACCATTATTATTGAGTATGTTAATGAATTTCCGCTCAATATACAAACTGATTTTTTGCTTTATAATTCTGAAACCAACACTGTACTTGACTCTTTAATACCGGTTCAGCCATATTTTATACAGGCATCAGAGATTGATGTTTTTGGTGTTACAAGTCAGCCTACCTCAGGTACTGCTTTTTTTAGTCTTTCGAACAGTGAAATTAATAGCCTGGCAAATGGGGATGCTTTCATTATTAGAGGCAATATTTCAACAGCAGAGGAGGAGGCTGTGAAAATACATGCAAATTACAAACTGGATTTATTTTTTAAACTTACTGCCGGTTTGGTATATAATTCTTCTGAAAATTAATGAATCTATGATGAAAAGTGTGAGATCAACATATTGTATATATTTTTTATTTACTGCAGTTCTATTACAATTTTCTGAAAAGATGTCATTTTCGCAGGATCGTACACTGTATTATATGGACGATTTACCTCAGGCCATAAAAATTAATCCTGCTTTTTATCCTTACTGTGAAGGATACATCAATTTTCCGGTTTTGAATAGTTTTCATTTTAATTATGACAATTCAAGTTTTACTTTTAAAGATTTCATTCATAAAGGAGAAGGTTCATTAAGTGACAGTCTGATATTTGATCTTGAAAACCTTGAAGACCGCCTGCATAATTCAAATGCTCTCTCTGCATCATCACAAATCCAAATTGGAGAATACGGTTTCAGGTATAAAGATATGTTTTTCTCTGTGGGGTTGTCGCATCATACAAATGTTTTATTCAGATACCCTGACGATATACTCGAGATAAAGGACGGAAACTGGCAACCGGACAATGATAATCCTTATGGAAAAACAAAAGATATTGATTTGAGCGGATTATCAATGAATATGAGCAGTTTCCTGAAATTTGGAGTGAGTGTCCAAAAACAATTTACAAGACAGTTGTCCCTGGGAATAAAAGCAAGTTATCTTTCAGGCATATTTAATGTAATGACAAAAAATGCTGATATCCGGCTCCTTACTGATGAGTCAATTTCTTCTATAAATGCTGTTTCTGATTACAGACTTTATAGTTCTTTCCCTTTTCATATTTCAGAAAATGAGGAAGGTCATATTGATGATCTTGAGATTCCTGATAATATTAGATATAAAGATTTCTTATTTAAAAATAACCATGGATTTTCGCTTGATTTGGGTATAAGATATCTTATTACACATAAAATTTATTTGTCAGCCAGCTTGCTTGATCTAGGCATGATGTTCTGGAATGATAATACCTATGAACTTCATTCAAAATCGAATTTCGAGTATACTGGTATATCTGCACAACCTGTGAATAATACAATCCCTAATATCACTGAGTCATACGAGGATTTAGCCGATTCACTGAAAAAAGATATGGAATTTGTAAAAACGCATGGAAAAGGATATTTAAATTTTCTATCACCGAAATTATTTGCTGGTGTGAAATACAAGGTAATGGAGGATTTAAATTTTGCAGCGCTTCTTAAATCTAACTTTTACAATTATCTTCCAAGTCCGCAATTAACTTTTTCTATGAATTCCAAACCTTATAAATTTTTAACAGCCAGCCTCTCATATACAATCATGAACCGTACATTTAATAATGTTGGTGCAGGACTTGGACTTACATTTAATTATTTCCATTTTTATATTGTTAATGACAATATTTATGGACTCATTTTTCCTCACAAAACAAGGAATATTAACATCCGGTTCGGGATGTCTCTTGTGTTAGGCAGGAGGAAAATGCTTCAATATTCTTTTCTTGATTAAGATTTGACAGAAAAAGAATGTTATCAAAAAAAACATATCACATAGAAGAAACCCTGAGAGGTGAAAAAATTGCCTTAAAATTCAGATGGATCATTGTCGGTGTTGTATCTGCTCTGATTATTGTCATGTACTTCAGTGGATACGAGACAGAGGCGTATTACTCAACAATACCGGTTCTTGTTTTTACAGCTTATAATCTGTTTCTGCTTTACCTTTTTTCTAAAAACAAATTGTTTATATGGTTGAAGTACGTTTCAGTCACGATTGATATTGGCATTCTGTCAGTTCACATTTTTAATTATTCCTGTTTTTTTTCAGACATTGCCGTTGCAACCACTGCATCAATTTTCCTGTATCCTGTGCTAATGTTCTTGTCTGTACTGCGTTATGATCGAAAATTGATCATTTACACAACAATAATAACAGTCATATTTTTCAACCTGATTTACTATATCAGATATCCTTATATAGATCCTGAATTGATAGATCATGTCACCTCTGCTGATCCTGCCGGACATTTCTTTAAATCTGCCTACCTCGCCCTTTTTGGTATAATTCTTTTACATATTCCAAAACTCGTTGAAAGACTTCTCAAACAACAACGGCAAATTTTAAAAGACAATCAGAATTATGAGATTTTTCTTGCCCTGGAAAAACAAAAACGCTCCCTTTTATCTGACAAGCTAACGAATGAACAGGATGTAAACAAAAAACTCAAAGAACAGAAAGAACAAATTGAGTCTCAAAATCAACAACTCCAGGAATTGAATGCCACAAAGGATAAGCTTTTTTCAATTATAGGACATGATCTTAAAAATCCTTTTGCAGCGCTTATTTCTCTTTCAAAAACACTTTTAGACTCATTTGAAGATTTTGATAAAGAAGATATCAGAGAGACAATCAAACGGTTATACAACACCTCCCAGCAGGGTCTTTGCCTGTTGGATAATTTACTTGACTGGGCACGGGCTCAAACCGGAAAGGTCACTTTCGAACCCTGCAGATTTTATGTTCAGGATATAATATCTGAGAATATTAATTTGTTGTACAACAACGCTAAAAATAAACGTATATCGATTAAGCCTGATATGAGGAAAACAGTCACTGTATTTGCTGACAAAAATATGGTCAATACTGTTATTCGCAATTTGCTTTCAAATGCAATAAAATTTACTCCTGACGGTGGCATTATTGAAATAACTGCAAAAAGAATGAATAATGATACTATCATTACCATCCATGATACCGGAATAGGAATATCAAGAGAAAGAATCGAAAAATTATTTAATATTCGTGAGAATATAACAACTTCGGGAACAAACAATGAGAAAGGAACAGGTTTAGGCCTGATTCTGTG
>CAZVTW010000432.1:0-1641 GCA_964629805.1 uncultured Bacteroidales bacterium
CCATTGTGCCATTCCAATTGTTCTGGTAATTTTTGGTGTTAAATACAATTTGACCTCCGCAATTAAAAATTGTTAGTTCAAAACTTTCGTACAGCGAGGGCGTCTGTATTGTCCAATAGTCATTTATGCCATCATTATTGGGCGAAAAGAAATTTACTGCATTTAATGTCTCTTCAATGGCATCATCAACAAGTATTATCACCCTGCCCGTATCTGATAAGATGTTGTTCCCATCGTCCATGACTTTAACAACCAATTGATAGGTTGACATGTTTTCGTAATCAAGTAATTCAGGAGTATTAACAATTATTTCTCCTGTTACTGCATCAATTGTAAATGGGTTTTGATTATCGGCCCCTGTGTTTTGGAATGAGTAGGTAATGATTTGCCCCTTGTCAACATCAGTGGCTTCTACGACACCCACAATATCGCCCGGATTGGCATTTTCAGTAATTGAGAATTCATAATCACTTATTTGCGGGGCTTCGTTTATGTCTAATAAATGGATTTTTACCTGTGCCGTTGATGACAAGCGCCGTCTATTATCATTATCTTTTATCTCAATTGTTAATACATAGGTGTTTTGACTTTCATAATCAAGCAGTCCTGGAGTATTAACTGACAGTCTGCCGTTCAGAGGATCAATGGCAAAAATATTAAGTTCGTTGCCTTTTTTGATTGAGTATTTGATTTCCTGACCCAAATCATCGTCAAAGGCATAGACAAAACCTATTTCTGAATTATACCCGGCATTTTCGTACACATTAAATTCCTGATCTTCAATTACAGGGCTGTCATTATTGTCTTTAACAGTAATTTGGAATGAGCGTTGTATTTTGCCTCCATTTTGATCCCTGCTTTCGATCCTTACATTAAGCGCTCCGGCTGCTTCATAATCCAATAGTCCATTAGTAAGTAGTTTATGGCCTGAAATTTGGAACAATACATTGTCATCATCGTTTACTCCGTCAACGAGTTGATAAGTATGTGTATCTGCATTATCTTCATCAACTGTTGAAAGGTCACCTACTTTTGTGCCGGCAGGCATGTTTTCGCCGATCACGTTGTTGGATAATTCAATGCTGGTTGGAGCATCGTTGTCATCAATTGTGGTTATGGTGATTTTTCTTTTGTGAATTTCACCCTTGGCATCAGTGGTCTTGATATGCACAATGTAGAATACTTTCACCTCAAAATCAAAACTTGTGGCAGTCTTCAGTACATTTCCATCAATAATAAAGTTGTCATTATCATAATTATTACCTTCAGCAACAAATTCATAAAAATGATTTATTTCCTTATTCTGATCAACGGTAGAGAAAGTACCGACAACAGTACCAACTGGCTGATTTTCTTTTATTGAGCTGTTTGATATCATTATCTTGCCAGGTACAATATTTTCATCTGTAATTGTGATTGTAAATGATTTTGAAAAAACGCCGCCTTTACCATCATCAGTTTGTACAACAATTGAATATATGTTTTTAGTTTCAAATTCGAAAATTGAGGCTGTTTTCAGTGTATTGCCATCAATGGTAAAATTTTCATTATCATTGTTTCCGGCATCATCAATAAAGGTATAATTGTGCAGCTGTGGCTCCTTGTCGTCCGGATCGGTTGTAGAAAAGGTTCCTATTATTG
>CAZVTW010000432.1:1741-5061 GCA_964629805.1 uncultured Bacteroidales bacterium
CCCCGGGCAAAACTATATGTGAACTCCTCATTTTGGTCAGGGTCTTGTGCAGAAAGTTTCCCGACCAGCAAACCCGGAGGATTATTCCCGGCAACTTTGTTGTTTGATAATGCCAGCCCATATGGTGGATCGTTTGCATCGAGCACTTCTATGGTGAATTGTTTGGTGAACGAAGCTCCTGCCTTATCAAAAGTATTAACCACGACTGTGTAAAAGACTTTCTCATCATAATCCAAAGCCTGTGCTGTTTTGAGTTGATTTCCTACAGTAACAAAATATTGGTTGTCATTTTGTGGTCCTGTTTCTGTGAGTTCATAGACATGTCTGTCCTCGTCATCCTGGTCTAAGGTGACAAATTCGCCCACTCCTGAGCCTATTGCGACGTTTTCTTCAATTTGACTGTTTGTCAATTGAATTTGGTAAGGTGGGTCATTGCCATCAATAACCATTATTGTAAATTGTTTACTAAATACTCCGCCTTTCCCGTCATCTGTTTTGACGCGGATGGGGTATGATGCTTTGTCCTCAAAATCAAAAACAGAGGCAGATAAAAGGGCATTTTCCTGAATTGTGAAATATTGATTGCCGGCGCTGCCTTCTCCGTCAACAAGTTCGTATGTGTGGTCGTTACTTCCGGCATCATCCGGATCAGTTGTCGCAAAATCACCTATTAATGAGCCAGATGGCAGGTTTTCAACAATGCTGTTGGAAGATAATATTATGTCGGTGGGAGGATCATTTTTGTCAACAATCTCTATAACAAATGATTGATCAATAGTTTCACCATAAGAGTCTGTTGCCTGCACAAGGATCGCATAACTACCCTTGATTTCCATATTAAGTTCAGAACCTGATTTGAGTTTATCACTATCTATGCTAAAGTATTTGTTGTCATCATCGCCTATCCCATTGATAAACTTATAAGCATGAGTATCTCCCCTGTCCTGGTCAAGCGTAGTAAAACGCCCGATAAGCGAACCTGCAGGCAGGTTTTCTTCAATTGTTGTTGAAGATAATGACAGCCCGGTTGGTGCATCGTTTACATTAGAAAGGGTGATGGTAAATCTTTGCGTGAATAATTTTTCGCCTTCATCTTTTGCGGTGATATTAAGGTAGTAATATTTTTTTGTTTCATAATCAAGCTCCTTGTTGACAATCAGACGGTCATCAACAATGGTGAAAAACCCGTTGTCATCATTGCCGGAAATTTGATCGGTAAAGGAGTACGTAAAGTTTGTATCATTGTCAATATCAACAGTTTGAAATTCGCCAATCACAGTTCCGGCAGGGGAGTTTTCTTCAATTGTATCGTTGCTGATTTTAATATTTGAGGGCGAATCGTTTTTATCATTTATTTCCACTGTAAAATCTTTAAAAAATTCCCCTCCGTTTTGGTCCTCAACTTTTATTGTTACTTTATATTCCGGCACTGATTCATAGTCAAATATATGATTGGATAATAGTTCGTTTCCTTCAATCGTGAAATCGCTGTTGTCCTGTTCCCCAAACGGCAAACTATAGGTATGTCTATCTTCGGTATCCGGGTCTTTGGCTGTCAGTGAACCAATTTTGGTTCTTTCCGGCTTGTTTTCGTCTATCCTATTGACAGAGAGTATTATATCAGTCGGATTTTCATTTATGTCTTCCAGTTTGACAATAAATTTTTCCTGAATTTTTAATCCTTTAGCATCTTCTGATTCTACCCTGATTTCGTAGCTGCTTTGCTTTTCATAATCAAGGTTGTCTGCAGTATATAATATGTTTCCCTCTATTCTGAATAAATTGGTGTCTTTGTCGCCAACCCCGGTTGCAAATTTATATGTAAATTGCTCCCTGGCATCCGGGTCGGATGTTGAAAACTCGCCTACTTTTGTCCCGATGGGCGAATGTTCCTGAACAAGAGAGGATGATAATGAGATTTCCTCTGGTGCATCGTTCAGGTCTTTAACCTCTATAACAAAACTTTTCAACAGGCTTGCCCCTTCGCTGTCTGTCACTTTTATAGTCGTGGTGTAGTACACCTGTTCTTCATAGTCAAATCTGGCGTTACTTTTCAATGTATTGCCATCAAGAACGAATTTTTCATTGTCATTCGTACTTCCCTCATTACTAAAAGAGTATGTTAATATTTCATCTTCTCCGTCATTATCTGTGGTGCTTAATTCACCAATTAAAGTCAAATTGGGGCTGTTTTCATTTATGGTGTTATTGTCAAGGGACATGGCCACAGGGGGATCGTTGGTGTCTATAATGCTGATATTGAATCTTTTTTGTAAAGTCCCACCACGTCCATCGTTTGTTGTTATTCTGACAGGAACACGACTGTATTCTTCATAATCCAGCTTCCTGGCGGTCTTTAGTTCATCTCCTTCTATATAAAAGCATGAACCATAGAAATAAGCGTTAACTTGTTGCAGGGAATATTCAAAATTATCATTATAGTCTTCATCCTCAGTGGTCAGGATGCCAACAACCGTATGAACAGCAGCATTTTCTTCAACAGACTCAGAACTTAATGTTATTCCTGTTGGGTTATCATTTACATCAAGGCACTTAATTGTGAAGTTCTTTTTAAAGGTAATCCCTTCCTGGTCATCTGCCATGACAAGAATTGAATAGCTTTGCTTTTTTTCAAAATTCAGTTCTCTTTTTGTCATAACCTTATTGCTGTCGATGTAAAAATAGCCATTGTCTTCACCACCGGAACCATTTTCCAGTGTATAAACAAATTCCACCTCGCTGTCAGGATCGTCAGGATCTATAGCTGAGAGAATTCCAACTGTGACACTGTCGCGTTTTTCTTTAACCCTGTTGTTTGACAACAATATGTCTGAGATTGGATTATTATTTGTAATGATATAAGGGTTATCAGGGAATCCATAGCTGGCATTGGAAAAAAAGGTGACCGGATTGGCTGATCCATAGACAACCCCTTCGCTATGGTCGTGCATGCGTATTTCCATTTCTTCATCAGCAGGTTCATCGCTGTATATCATCAGGTAAGCAATATACCTGTCTGTGGAAGGCATGTAGATAATTGGTTTGGCCACCCCGCGGCAATCATCACCGACAAAAACGGCAACTTTATCATTCATGTCTGTAGATTCAATGCCATCAAATACCAGCACACCTGTAATTGTCATTGAATATTGATAGGAGCCGGGGGTAACTGCCCAGGAACCCGGGTCGAATTTGTCTGCCTGATCAGCTTTGGCCAAACTCAACGACAGAATGAGTATAAATGGTAAAATTAATGTCTTCATAATTTTTGTTTTTATATTCATTATATTCTTTATTTCTTCTTTTATGTTGTGATTTTT
>CAZVTW010000433.1:0-5060 GCA_964629805.1 uncultured Bacteroidales bacterium
TCATTTTTGCCAGTCGCCAGGTGGTTTGGTTGCTTTCCTGTCCGTAAATGGAAATATCATTGATTCGTCCACTATGTTGAAGTACAAATTTTTCAGATTGCACAAACATACCACCCGAACCACAGCAGGGGTCAAAAACACGACCTTTGTATGGTTCAAGCATTTTAACCAATAATTCTACAACACTACGGGGTGTATAGAACTGTCCTCCTTTTTTACCTTCTGCAAGGGCAAATTCTCCAAGAAAGTATTCAAAAACATGGCCTAAAACATCACCGTTTCGTTCCTTTGTTGCTTTTAATTGAATCTTTCCTATTTCATCAAATAATTCTCCTAAACTGGTTGGGTCAAGGTTTTGGCGTGCATAAACCTTAGGTAAAACTCCTTTCAATGAAGGATTTTCTTTCTCTATGGCATCCATTGCCTCGTCAACTGATTTTCCAATTGTAGGTTGTTTGGCTTTTGACAAAAGAGAATTCCAACGGGCTTTTTCAGGTACAAAAAAGACATTTTCTGCCTTGTATTCGTCTTTATCTTCCGGGTCGGCTCCGGCATATTCTCCTTCTCCGGCTTCTAATTTTTTATAGAGTTTTGTAAATGCGTCTGAGATGTATTTGAGGAAAATCAATCCTAAAACAACGTGTTTGTATTCAGCAGCATCAATGTTTTTCCTTAATTTATCAGCCGCTTTCCAGAGTTGTTTTTCTAAGGCTTCTTCGTTATTATTTCCGTTTTTGCTCACTTTTTTATTCATAATTTTAATGGTGTTCGCGATTCGCTTCGCTTAATTCTTTGCCATATATTTTATTTTCTTTTTAAAGCCATAAATTTACAAAAATAGATTCCGTTTCTGTCTGTGCGATGGCAAAAATTACTCACCAAAAAATAAAATACCAAAGGTGTTCCCCGATAAAATCGGTGGCAGACCCTGATTTTATCGGTGGCAGACCCTGATTTTATCGAGGGCAGGCCCCGATTTTATCGAGGGTAAGCCCCAATTTTATCGAGGGCAGGCGTGAGTTCTCTTCGGTCGGTTGCACTCTTCCCGAAAACTTTGATTTCCGTGTTGGTATAGAGCGGTTTTCGGGATGTGTGCAATGTGCCCTGGCTTCCCCAACTGTCCCGAAGGGCAGAAGCGGGCGGGCAAAAACTAATTTTTTCTTGCAGCATCTTTCAATCAGCGCTCCTATTGTATCATTTTGTTTTTTCAATTTTCATAATCAGGTTTCATTGTTCGTTTCGGTCTTTAACACTTGGCGGTAACATAATATATTCAGTAACCACTTCGAGGGTCTCGACCGCCCGAAGGGTTTTTTGACCGCCCGAAGGGTTTTTAGACCGGACTCTTACTTTGTTCGGTCAGCAGTTAAATTATCATTAAATGAGTACCCACATAACTTATTTTTCAACACCAAAAACATAAACAGTTTTCTGATTGAATGTTTCGCCAGGTCTTAAAAGTGTAGAAGGAAAATCAGGATGATGTGGAGAGTCCGGATAATGCTGAGTCTCCAGGCAAAATCCGGAATGTTTTCCATATGGCTTGCCATGAGCGCCTGGTATGGGGATATCAAGAAAATTAGCCGTATAAAGCTGCATTCCCGGTTGTGTTGTATATGCCTGCAGTGTCCGGCCACTTATTTCATCTTTCGCCCTGGCTGCAAAAGACAGTGGATAATCTTTATGTTTTTTCAGGATATAATTGTGGTCATACCCGGGTAAAATGTCTTGTATTCTCGCTCCTATTTTTTGTGGTTGTTTAAAATCCAGGGGTGTACCGGCAACAGGAAGAATTTTTCCGGTCGGTATCGATTCATCATTAACCTGTGTGAAATGATCGGCATTGACTATCAGTTCATGATTCAGAACATTATCAATGGCTGCATTCAAATTAAAATAAGTATGTTGTGTAAGATTAATATGGCATGCTTTGTCAGTCATACCTGAATAATCAATATGCAATTCATTATGATGATTAAGGGTGTAAGTAACCGAAACATCAAAATTCCCCGGGTATGACTCCTCATTATCCTTACTTTTGTATGAAAGTTTTACACCGCATTCATATTTGTTTGAAAATCCTTCATGCTCCCAAATAACTTTATCATATCCAATATTACCGCCGTGAAGATGATTTTCTCCATGATTTTTCGCTAACTGGTATTTTTTCCCGTCTATTATAAATTCTGCACCGGCTATTCTGTTGGCATATCTTCCGATAATAGCTCCAAGATATGGATAATTATCAAGATATTCCTTAGAAATATATTTATCGAATGAATCAAAACCTAAAACAATGTTTCCTGCTTTTCCCTGCTTGTCAGGCGTCTGAATTTCTGTGATGATACCCCCGTAATTCAACACTTTGACACCAATACCACTATCATTTTCAAAGACATACTGAAAAATATCCTGTTCCCGGATGTTCCCGGTTACCTCTTTTGAAATCTTCATAATAATATATATTTATTGTGTTTTTGTAATTGACTTCATTTTAAAATTTCGCATAAAAATAGAAGTAATTTTAGGAATTGTTAATAAGATGTGAAATAATTTTTCAACATCAATGACAAAAAACCCAAAAAAAATAGTAACTTTCGCCGCGAAATTCCGCAAAGGAAGGAGCGCAATACCAGCCAGAGAAGCAAGCTAAATAACCAGGATTTCCCAGCAGGTAAACCCATATTAATATTTATTGCCGATTGGCATGGTTAAATTTGTTTATAAAATGCAAACAACATGTTGTATGGATAATAACGAAAAAATACAAAACGGAAGTAAAAACGGATATTCAGCAGAAAGTATCCAGATTTTGGAAGGTCTTGAGGCAGTACGGAAACGTCCTTCAATGTACATTGGTGATGTCTCAACAAGAGGTCTGCACCATTTGGTATATGAAGTGGTGGATAATTCAATTGACGAGGCGCTGGCAGGCTATTGCAATAATATTGAGGTAATTATCAACGAAGACAATTCCATAACAGTCAAAGATGACGGACGCGGTATTCCAACCGATTTACATGAAAAAGAAAACCGTTCGGCTCTTGAAGTTGTTCTCACTGTCCTTCATGCCGGAGGTAAGTTTAATAAAGACAGTTACAAGGTATCCGGAGGACTTCATGGTGTTGGTGTTTCATGTGTCAATGCCCTGTCAAGTCATTTAAAAGCAGAAGTACACAATGAAGGTAAAATTCATGTCCAGGAATATGAATATGGGAAACCACTTTATGATGTTAAAACAACAGGCGAATCGGAAAAAACCGGAACCATAATAACCTTTAAACCTGATGAGGGCATTTTTTCTGTGCTGGAATACAGTTATGACATACTCTCTGCGCGACTTCGCGAACTGGCATATCTGAACAAAGGCATCAAACTGATTATTGTTGATAAGCGGCACAAAGATGAAAACGGTAATTTCATCTCGGATGAATTTTATTCGCAAGAAGGTTTAAAAGAATTTGTGCAGTACCTCGATGCCACACGTGAACGATTTATTGAAAACACTATTCATATTGAGACGAATAAGAATAATGTACCGGTTGAAATAGCGCTTCAATATAACACATCTTTTGCAGAAAATGTACATTCCTATGTCAATAATATTAATACCAAAGAAGGTGGTACTCATCTTGTAGGTTTCAGGAGGGGATTGACAAGGACACTGAAAAAATACGCTGACGAATCAGGGATGCTTAATAAGGTTAAAGTAGAAATCAGCGGGGATGATTTCCGGGAAGGACTGACAGCTATTGTTTCGGTAAAACTAGCTGAGCCCCAGTTTGAAGGACAAACCAAAACAAAACTCGGCAATTCGGATATCAGTTCTGTTGTTGACCAGGCCGTCAGTGAGATGCTAAAAATATACCTGGAAGAACATCCCAAAGATGCCAAAAGCATCGTACAAAAAGTCATAATGGCCGCCACAGCCAGGCATGCAGCCCGAAAAGCCCGGGAACTTGTACAACGAAAAAACGTCATGAGTGGAGCTGGTCTGCCGGGTAAACTTGCTGATTGCGCAGACCGTGACCCGACAGTGACGGAGCTGTTCCTGGTTGAGGGTGACTCAGCAGGGGGCACAGCAAAACAGGGACGTGACAGGAGAACCCAGGCAATAATGCCTTTAAGGGGTAAAATCCTGAATGTTGAAAAAGCCATGCAACATAAGATATTCGAAAATGAGGAAATCAAAAACATCTTCACTGCCCTTGGCGTAACCATCGGTACCGAAGAAGATGCAAAAGCTGTCAACCTTGACGGGCTGAGATATCATAAAATTATCATTATGTGTGATGCTGATGTAGACGGAAGCCATATACAAACACTCATTATGACATTTTTTTTCAGATATTTAAAAGAAATTATAGCAAATGGATACCTGTATATTGCCACTCCCCCACTCTACCTGATTAGAAAGGGAAAATCAGAGCGCTATTGCTGGTCAGAAAAGGAAAGAAGAGATGCAGTTGAAGAATTAGGTAAGGGGAAGGAAAGCGCTGTAACACTTCAGCGTTACAAAGGACTTGGTGAGATGAATTCGGAGCAGCTATGGGAAACCACAATGAATCCGGGGTTCAGAAAGCTCAAGCAGGTTTCTATTGAAAACGGCGCTGAAGCAGACCATATCTTCTCAATGCTTATGGGTGATGAAGTGCAACCACGACGGGAATTTATTGAGAAAAATGCTGTTTATGCCAATATTGATGTTTAATCCTTGAAAAAAATATTCATTTTCCGAAGGATTTGACAAAAGCTAAAATGTCAACACGAACATGGAGAATCCATTGCATGTCTCCCGGGATGAGAAAAAAAAATCGCACAAAAGCATATACTCTCCCTGTTGGCACTATTTGGTTCATATGCCACAAAAACCAGCAGGGAGAGCAGCGATGTTGATATTGCTTATTGGGGCGAATTTACATGGAAAAGCATTTATTGATTATCTAGATTTCCAAAAGTATTATAAAATGAAACGAAAGATAATGTACAAAAAAATTGATACATTATCTGAACTCAGTAAATTCGAAAGATAAAGGCGCAAGGCATTGTTTAATCCCGGA
>CAZVTW010000434.1:0-5054 GCA_964629805.1 uncultured Bacteroidales bacterium
CACCCTCATGTTCTTGAGTATACACAGAAATGCTAAAATCTGAATCCTTTGTAATTACCTCATAATCATTTTAATCTGCATATTTATAAATATCTTAATCTTTGGTTTCTGATTTATATAAAATATCATTTATGTGTATTGTTTTAAATCCTAAGGTGATCAAATGTTTTATAACCTTATGTGAAAGGTGTACTTCACATAGAAGCTTCATCATGAACACCTTTAATTGAATGTCCTGTTAAATATAGTCTTGCAAACTTCAGACTCGCTAAAATGTCTTCTTTTTCGAGTTCAGGATGATCTTCAAGAATTTCATCATTCGACATCCCGGAACCAAGCATGTCAATAATAATATCAACAGGCCACCTCATTTCTCGTATACATGGTTTTCCATGACATATTTCAGGATCAATTGTTATTCTATTCTTTATTTCGCTCATTAAAAAATTCTTTATACAAAGATAATCAATTTTTATTAATCCTGTATAATTTAGTGTCTCAAAGAGAACGACAAGATTAAGCCTGCCCTGTGCATGAAATGTCGAGGGCTTTTTGAGATTTTAATCCGAAGTTTACTGATTGCAGTTTATTTCCAAATTTTGAACAAAAAGGTATTACTTATTTTATTAAAATGCTATCTCTAAATATAGAGTGTGAGAATAAGAGATATTCCCGCTACTTCTCTTTTGTTGTTTTGCCGAAGGATTATTTTTAATTGTGTATTTCCCATTTTCTGTTGAAGCATAAATCGAATACGATTCTTTTGGTCCGCCACTTCCTCTTAACATTATATCATAAACCGCCTGAGTAGTAAATGTATAGTCCTGGAGGATTGCAGCATAATCTTCAGCGCCCCATGAGGATGCATTAATGGTTTCTTTTTCAGTAAAACTGCCACTACTTGTGTATTTCATGGCGCCTATTTTCAGGTCTTTACCATCATCGCCTAATGTACTTGTGCCTGATTTTATCTTGTTAAACATTAATGCCATGTCTATTTCTCCTGTCAGGTTTATAGCCCCTGCCTTCAAAATATATCCGTCGTCAAGGGATTTTTTGTCATCTAAATACACTTTAAAAGATTGCCCCTGCAAACCTTTTTGAAAGCTGCCATCTTTATTAACCTCTATATCAAAATCCCTGACCTGGCTGATGATTTTCAGGGGGTTATTGAACCCTGAATTTGATATGTGCCCTTTTTTCCCAGAATGCTTATTTCGCAATACGACTGCTGCAACCTCACTTTTAGGTGTCACCCTGTCAGAAAATACAGTAATGCCTCCGAATTCGATTTCAGCAAAAACTTCTGTCTCCGGGCTTTTAATTTTTCCTGTAAATCGTCCGCTTGCAGCCATTATCGTACCCTGAACTTTGGTATATCGATCTTTAATATGTACCGGCCCTGAATATGAAATGGTATTCGGATATTCTTTATCCGTTTTGTGCTGAATTGTTCCTGATATATTACCTGAAACATCAAGCTCAGTAATTTTAATATTCAGTTCAGGGATGTAGAGTTTCATCACATTAATTCCGGCTTCTTTAATAGCAGGAATAAGAACTCTTGCCTGAGATTTAACACATGCTTCATCAATGTATGGATAAGTCTTGTAGGCTGATATACCCATAAAATATTGTAAATCGGTACAAAGCTTATATTCTATCCCATCATCAAGTTGGGCGGTGTAGTATGTTCCATCGTATTGAGCGGCATTGATTTTAGGTGATTGATGAATATTATTTGGATTTGTAACCGGCTTTATTTCATTCCCCTTCCAATCTGTACCTGAAATGGTCTCGTTTGAGAAAAAGTTCTCATTTGTAAAAATGGCTAATTCATGGGCAATTTTACGTGCAGTTTTTGCTTCTTTAAAAGTGTTTGCCAGGTTTTTTGGTACCGGTCCACCATCAAATACGGCAACATTACTAACTTCAATTTGCTCTTCGTAAGGATCAGGATTTCCAAAATATGACAACAAAGGAATAGGTAAGGCCGGGTGACCATCGTTTCGCACATGTGCAGGGCAGCCGTTATCTGCAATCATATGCAGTGTTTCTCCTAAAGACCGCCAGGCTTTGGCCATATAGCTCTTTCTTTTTTTCACATCCGTTTCCTCTAATGCTCCTCTCAGGTAAGCCTTACCATGCTCCCAGGTATATACATGCTCCAGAACGCCAAAGTTACCGGCTGTGCCAAGAGCCCAGTCAACCCCATTTGTTTTTGGATTTGATAAAAATGACTGGGCAAAATCAAATGCTTTCGAATTAATTTTATCAGTCAGATATCTCTCACCTTCCGGCTTTGAAGGATCATAAAAATGTCGCAAACTTGCCGGTATTTCAGGAACATCAGCTGAATAACCGCCATGTTTAATCCAGTCCAGGGCTGAGACTTTCTTTTTTTCTTCAGTATAAATCGTATTGTGTTCAAATAAAGAACGGTCGCCTATTGCACTCACTTCTGAATTTGAAGGATTGAAGTATCCCGATTTTGTAATGAAATCCCCAATCAACATGGCTTTTGACAAATCGAAATGATACTTCTTAAACTTCTTCATAGAAAACTCTTCTTTATTGTTCTTCGCAACAAATCCTTTAACGATTATCTCGTTTATTGTGGGATGACTCCTTTTATTCCCATAGTTTAGGAATAATATACCAACCAGGACAAGGAACAATACTTTAACTTTTGTTTTTTTTATTTCAACTATCCTCATAATGTCATTTTTTTTAAAATCTGGTTAATTCCCATTCTCCTTTTTCGTTCAAAGCAAACTCTACAGTGTATTTTTGTCCCTTTTTGTCAGTAAACTCGTACAGAGCATACATATCAGTTTTCAGCGCCAGTTTTCTGTACTTAAATGCTTCGGCATAACTTTTCATATGAGGTTGGATATCATCAGGAAGGTTTGCGTAATTTAATTTGCTTTGTTCAGAAAGCAGATTCTTTAACTGATGTATATCTGCGGAAGCAAAGGCATCTTCAACACTTTTGCAGGCCTCTTTCATTGCCCTGGTTTCCTCAAATTCCTGCGTCCTGTAATCTAAAGGTTGTGCGTCGTCCTGGCTTCTGTTTCTATCCCTGTTTCTGTTCTCAGGCAAATGGCTCAAATCCCCTTCCTCTATATCCACAATTCCCGGAATATTATCGGCATCCAGTTTGCCGGCCTTTTGTTCTGTATTTTTGTCATCCTCCCAATCACCTACATAATAAAGTATTGTGATCAGTGCAGCAACTAGTAACACCAGAATTAAAACGACTTTGAAAAAAATCCGCAGACAGCCATTTTTCTTCTTTTTCCCGGGTGAAGGTCTTTTAATGTTGACATTTTCTTTTGGAATCTGCGTTTTGACCGTACTTTTTTTCACCTGTGTCCCGCATTCAGAACAAAAGTTTTCGTCTGATTCTATTGTGTTCCCGCATTTTGCACAATGAGACAGGGTCATCTCCTGTTTGGTTCCGCAATGTCCGCAAAAACTGTCGTTCGCTTGTATCTGCCCGCCACAATTGTTACAATAGTTCATATTTTAATTTCAATAAAAATTTAGTTATTCGAATTCATTTCGTGCCAGTACATTGAAACTATCTTTTTCAAATCTTTTTCTCTCGCCTTCGGATAGTGTAAAGCTACCTGGTGCCAAAAGGAACACTTGACTATGAACCTGTTTTTTTTGGTGTCCCAAACCAATTCATTAACATCTTTCCATTGAATTTGGATAATGTCTTCCCTGACAAGCATTCCTGCCCCCGTCAATCCGGGATTGGCCGTAATAGCTCCGGCGATGATCGCTAGTTTTTGAATGTTTTTTGCTTTGTCTTTTAATCCTTTTAAAATAATACCATCCTGAGCAATGGTATAGTGTATGGCATATTGATGACCAATAGCTATCCATGAAGAAATCCATAGAAGCAAGAATATAAAAAGGAATACCCCTAACATTGGAAGAATTATTTCACCTAATTCTTCAGCATCTCCGTCAGCAACAAAAATAGTAACAATAATGATACTTACAATGACTATAACCGCCAGGTAAGCCAAGAATAAGCTTCTCAACAGGTAGTTGTTTTTGAAAAACAGTATTTTCTTACTCCATGATAATTGATCCATTTCTTTCTTTTTAAATTCAAACCCAGGTAAGTCGGAATAGATAAGCTTTTTTTAACCTTTCCTGGTTTGAGCGCTAAACCTGCCGGCGACCCGGTAGCATTGTAAATAATATTTTTACAAGAAAATAAGTATTAATGGCCTAAAATCCGTATATGCTACCACACCGGTTTTTACATCCCACCTTCCCCATATATCGTGAAGATGATCAATGGCCGGTACCCTGCAAGAATTTGTAAAATTAGAATAAATTGGAAAAATACAAATTATTTTTGAAAGCAGAACGGTTTTCACCCAATGTTAGCCTTCAAAGAAGCAGGTAGAAATTTGAATCATAAACAAATGACCGGACCAACAATTTTTCAATGTTTACATCAATATTAGCGCCAGGATATAAATTTTTCGACCTGTAGATGGAAATGTTAACTATTGAAAGTCAAAAAAAGTAGGCAATACAATAACCTCGTGCCATCCTAATCAGCCGACAAGCTGAACTATTTTCATCGACTGAGTCGAGACAAACCTCTGCAAGGCAGGCATACGAGAATGTGAGAGACCTGTCCTGGGCGAAGCCGGGAGAGGATTCGCAGGGACTCAGAAAGGAAATCTTGTCTCAACTCTGTCAATGAGGGTCTGTCTTAACGCGGAAGAACAGACTGAATCAGGAACAAGAAAGCAGTTTAACAATTTTGCGCTTTTTTATCAATTTTTTTTATGTAACCAACCAAAAAAGCAATCCCCATATTACCCCGTCAAAAACAGCCCGGTTCCGTTCAACGTTTGACGGTATGGCCAGTAAGGGATTGCGGGCTAATCACCTATCAAGTTACACGAAAATTTGAAGCGGGCTACAAACCTTCGCAAACCTCTGAAACCCTTATTGGCTATACCGTGTGTTACCAACTGGCCTTTATTCATTCTGTCATTATTCTCATGTTTATTGTACTG
>CAZVTW010000435.1:0-5054 GCA_964629805.1 uncultured Bacteroidales bacterium
CCGTAATCTCTTTCATCTGCCTCAAATCCCAGCTCTTCATTGGCTTCTACTGTGTCTCTTCCCATTTCCTGTAATTTATAGGCTCTTATTTTATTAAAAAGTCCTATACCTCTGCCTTCCTGCAACATATAAACCAAAACGCCCCTGCCTTCTTTCTGAATGGTTTCCATTGACTTACGAAGTTGGTCGCCACATTCACATCGAAGTGAACCGAAGATATCACCGGTCATGCAAGATGAATGCACCCTGACAAGAACTGAATCATCGGGCCCCCAGGTTCCTTTGATAAGAGCAATATGCTCCAGTCCGTTCGATTTTTGTCTGAAAGGAATCAAATCAAAATCTCCTGATTGTGTGGGCAGCTTCACTTTTTCTCCCCTTTCAATCAGAGATTCCCGCTGTATCCGATAATTAATAAGGTCTTCAATGGTTATTATCTTCATGTCGAAGCGATGTGCTAACTCCATAAGCTGTGGCAGGCGTGCCATGGTGCCGTCATCGTTCATAATTTCGATAAGTACACCTGCCGGATTAAGTCCTGCAAGCCGGCACAGGTCTACGGCGGCCTCAGTATGTCCTGCCCTTCGTAAAACGCCCCTGTTCTTCGCTTTCAGGGGGAAAATATGACCGGGACGACCAAGCATCTCAGGCGTTGTTTCTTTATCTGCAAGCGCCCTGATGGTTTTAGCCCTGTCGCTTGCTGATATCCCGGTAGTAACGCCATTAACAAGAAGATCAACAGATACTGTAAAAGGTGTGCTGTGAAGCGAGGTGTTTTTTCCAACCATGAGTTCAAGCTTCAGTTCTGCACATCGTTCTTCAGTCAGGGGTGCACAAATCAACCCCCGCCCATATGTTGCCATGAAGTTTACCTGTTCTGCCGTAATTAACTCAGCAGAAGCAATGAAATCTCCTTCATTCTCGCGATCTTCATCATCAACAACTATTACAATTTTGCCATTTCTAATATCCGAAATAGCTTCTTCAATTGTATTTAACTCTCTTTTAAGTTGATTGGTATCTTTTTGTCGGTTGCCAGACATTTGATTTAACTCCCTTTATATATTTTACAAAACCAATTAATAATGCGATGTTCATACTGTAAAAATGAGTGATGAACCTAAGAGGTATAATATTTACACCAATTTTCTTAAATAAAAAATCAATAAACGGGACTACAAAAGTAATTGAATATAATGAAAACAGAAGAAAATAAAACTTATTGTGAATGAGATATAAATTCGAGATAAGTGCTAATATCAAAAAGAAAGGACCATACCATCGCAATACTTTGTGAGACAAAAAACTAAATGAGACTCCACTTGTAAATGGTAAAAGTATGTGTGCAAATTCAGCCAGATTTTGAAAATTTCCTGTTGCTATACGTACTTTTCGCCGGAATTCATCTGAAAGATTATTTGAAACATCCTCATATACCTTTGCATTTAGGTTATTAATAGATTTTTTTCCCTGTTCAAGAACCTTCATGTTGATAAAAAAATCATCCACCAGAAAATTTTTTGGAATATAACAGAAAAGTTCCTTCCGGATGGCATAACAACCGCCAAAAGGCCCCATCATTGTTCCCCAGATAAGACTCTCCCGGCGTTTCATCATCACCTCACGCGAAATATAGGCATTTTCCTGGATCGATATTCCGGATTTATTTATACCTGAATTGATCATATGTGAGTCAACAATTCCTATCTGTTCATTTTTAAAATGTTTTACAAGCTCATAGATAGTTTCATGATCAAACATGACATTAGCGTCTGTAATAATAAGCACTTCTCCTTTGGCCATATCAACCAGCTGGTTGATGGTATTTGGCTTACCTTGCCTCAACGGCGAAGGGATAAATTTAATCAAACCAGGGTATTGTGCCTGGAAATCAGTGATAATATTGTTTGTTAAATCTGTTGAATTATCAGAACCAATAATGATCTCTAAGCGGTTTGAAGGATAATTTGTGTTGATTATACCGAAAAGTTTTTTTTTCATCACTAATTCTTCATTGTAAACAGACATTAAAATTGAAACTTCCGGTAAATCCGAACCTGGTGTATATATATCTTTATTATCCTCCTTATTTCTTGCCATTAATCGCAGTATGAGAGGATATAAAATATACGAATGAATTATAATTCCTACTGACAGCCAGTAAATAAACTCCACAATTAATTTATTTTCAGAATGTTAATTATATTAGCGGAAACGTTTATCATTCAGCAGATAAACATGTTTGATAAAACTGATGCAATTTTTCACAAATTGCGAAGTTATCAAAATTATTTGTAATAAAATCATAGGCCTGCATCCCAATTTCAACAGCACGGTCAGAATCAGTTTGTAGTAAATGAGTTATATTGTTAATAAATTCAGCCGGCGAATTGGCGATAATGATATTTTTACCATGTGTGACCGGTATTCCTTCAGCGCCTATATTTGTTGTAACAACTGTTTTACCATAAAGCATTCCTTCGATGATTTTCACCCTCATTCCGCTACCTGATAATAAAGGAACTATCATAATATCATGCTCTTTGATAAATTGTTCTGCACTATCAACTTCACCACAATAAACAACATTTTTCACGGATATTTTTTTTATGAAATTTATTGGAGCATTTCTTCCTGCAATAAAAAAAGTTGCATCCGGATTCTTATCTACAATAGCAGGCCAGCACGTGTCCAAAAACCAAATTAATCCTTCCTGGTTTGGAGTCCAGTCCAAAGCTCCCAGATGAAACAAATCTGTTTGCTGTTTTTTAGGAAATTCCGGTTTATCATGTATCTCTATACCACAAGGAACTACATGGCAGGCTTTTGTGTTACCGAGGTGATGAAGCATATCAGCATCTCTCCTGGTGATAGGCAGAATAATATCATATGAGTCCATCAGGGAGATTTCAAAATTCCTTATTCTTTTGGACAAATTATTCAAATAAATCTTTTTTAAAATATTTCGCTCATGTTGTACTATTCTTTGCCATATTTCATGCTCAATATTGTGTGCCCTGTAAGAAATAACCGAATCCGAATATTTTCTTATTATATGTATGTAGGGTAATAGATATAGACCTTCTAACTGAATAATATCAAATTTTTCGCATTGAAGCAGTGATATTAGCGTATCAGCATATTTTTTTTGGATAAATCTCTCTGCATTGTATGGTTTACGAGAAAAAAAAAAGTTTAGGAGGGCTTTGTGACATTTAGTATCTGTGTCAACATCAATGCTGATAAGTTTAATTCCGGCAGCAGATTTTATAGCGGTTTCCTGATCAACATAATGTTTTTTTGTATTCATGGCTAGTAAAACGATCTCATTACCAGCCGTTTTTAGGCCTTTCGAAAGGTTGGTCGTTGCAACTGCGCCGCCATCTTTGGGAGGAAAGGGGATTTTATTTGCCAGTTGCAGAATTTTCATGAAAGGACTTTGTTATAGATAAAAACAATTTAAAGACCAATAAATATGATGCCTAAATTCCTTTTTGTCTTCCTGTGAGCTTATCCCTTATTTTTCCCAGAAAATGCCAGTAAGTATAAATATCCAGGATGACAGAATCATGGGCTGCTTTATAACTCAGGAATATACCTAATGGCAGAAGAATAACTGAAGCAATCCACATTCCCTGCCAGGCCGGAAGAATAGCTTCTCTGACAAATTTTTCACCAATCAGTGAAATAACATAATAAATAATAAAAAATACAACAGAGATAACAACCGGCAGACCAAGGCCGCCTTTTCTGATGATGGCGCCAAGAGGTGCGCCGATGAAAAAGAAAATGAAGCACGCAAATGCCAGGGTAAATTTTTTATGCCATTCTATTTCATGCCTTTTAATAAGTTTTATCCTGCTTCTTAAATCATGCTGTACTGAGTTAACATAGGATTTTGCTGATATGGCATAATTTTCAGCAGTACTGAGAACCTGTCTTTTTTTTGGGCTGGTTAGACTTGCATAAAAGCTGTCAATTTCAATTTGTCTGAGCGAATCCAGTTTCTTGTTTTTTTCGTCTGTTAAAGTAATGGTTGCAGAATCAACCTCAGGAACAACTTTGTCGTATTTTAAGATATTAGTTGTAAAGAAGTTTTTGAGAAAACCGGATTTTCGTTTATATAACGCATCATAGAGTGAATCAACATCTTCAGAGAGCTGGCTCAGATTCTTCATTTGATAACTGTGTTTGAAAAGCTCATCATCAGTTCTGCTAAATTCGAAATCCGACATATCGATAATAACGCGTTGTTTTTCAAACTCGTTTTTCTGCATAGGATAGGTTTTTGTACCGTGGCTGCGGGAATCTTTAAGTTCTTCATATCCGCGACCATTGTATAATGTTAATAAGAGATATTTTTTATCTGAAGTGACAACCATTTCTGCCGAATCTGCAATAGTAACACGGGTATTTCCTCTTCTGTCGGTGTGATCGTAAATCATGAAATCATACATCATGTCAGTTTCCCGGTTACGATGACTGATTTTAATGGTATAGTCATTAAGGTCATTATTGAATATTCCCTCCTGAATATCTAATTCGGGTCGCTGATTTTTGATATCATAGAGCAGCGCATAGGTTTTTCTGTTGGTATGAGGTAAAATATTATTTGAAAAGAAGAAAGCTGAAATGCTGATGATAATCGTCAAAATTATGAGCGGAAACATGATCCTGTAAAGAGAGATACCCGATGATTTCATGGCCGTTAATTCATAATGTTCACCCAGGTTACCAAAAGTCATGATGGATGAAAGCAGTATTGCCAAGGGAAGCGCCATTGGTATCAATCCAAATGAGGCATAAGATAAAAGTTCGGCAATGATTGATGATTCAAGCCCCTTACCAACCAGATCATCAATATAGCGCCAGAGAAACTGCATTAACAAAACAAACATGGCAATAAAAAATGTCATGATCAGGGGGCCAATGTATGATCTTAATATAAAAACATGTAACCTTTTCACTTTAATCCTCCGGTTAAATTTTCATTCAGGTAAAATAATTTCGCAAAACTAAACAAAAATTAAGGCATAAGAAACAGAAACTGAAAA
>CAZVTW010000436.1:0-5032 GCA_964629805.1 uncultured Bacteroidales bacterium
CCCTGGTCAGTAAGAAAATTTGAACGCTCCATCGCGGCAGCATAAGTAGCAAAAATTGGATTATCCTTTGTTGCCTGGATAGATGTCAGATCAATTTTTTGAATTCGATTACAGGAATAAAAGCATAAGACAAGGAGAAAAAGAGATACGTAGGTTTTCATTACATTACTGATGTAAAAATGAAAATGAAATTAAAAGGTTGCTGAAAAAATGATTTCTTCAGCAACCTCAGATAGTGTTTATTCAATTACAGTGAAGAAAAATGTATGTCCATCATTTAGAAGCAGATATGGTGTAGCCGTATTTGAAGCAGAATTGGTAACACCGTTTTTCTCGGCGTGAACATAAAAGATACCTGGTTCTGCTAGTTCGCTAGCAGTAAAAATAGATTTTCCTTCTGTATCTGTTGTTTTGGTTGCAATGCTGTTTGTTTTATTATCAAAATCTTCCAAATTATTATATAGATCGACTGTTACCCCACCAACCTTTTCATCATTTGTGTCCTTAACGATGACGTGAAGTTCAGGTGAAGTGACTGTTTTCACATCGTTTTCGAATACGCGATCACATGAAGCAGCGCTAAATACAAGTAAAAAAAGCAAATATATTTTATTTATATTTTTCATGATAATGAAGTTATTTCAAGTTAAAAATTACATTTCGTTTCCTACACCTCCGAAAGTGTAAATCATAAAATCATGCAAATTCAATTCCTGGTATGGTATTGGAAGATGACGTACGGTTCCTTCAAACAGTCCCATACTTGTAACATCCGTTCTTCTCCGATCGAAATACGAACCCATGGGAAATGTCATCATGGTTTCCACAAATCTTTCATAATAAAGATTTTCCAAAAGTTCTTTAATTGTCTCACTGCCTGCTGCCGGAGATAAACCTCCTTTATTAACTCTGGTAGCATTAATTATATCCACTGCTTCCTGAATATTCTGATTCATTCTTAAATTCGCTTCGGCTTTATACAATTCATTTTCGGTTTTTGTATAAAAGTTAATGTATCCAACACCCTGATCATAAAGGTTTTTAAAACGTGTAAAGGTGTAATGTGTCATGATGTGATAACCTTTTGTAGATGCGGAACTGGACCATGGAATTCTTTGATTATAAGCAAAATAATCATCGAATCGTTGATCAGGAGATTGAACTGTATCCAGTTGGGATACTCCAAATGGCCATGGGTAAGCGGCATTCGGATCATCAGGAGCCATCATGTTAATCATTCGCTGATGCACACGCACCCAACCCCAATCCATGGTCAAAGCATGCCAACCCCAAGGATCACGTTCAATAACAATTCCTCTCCAGCCTTCTTCAACAGCAACCAGAAAATCTTCGTCAATGCCATTGTCTGCATATTGCTTCACCTTTGACCAGTCCACATTAGAAGTTTCTGTATCCTTGCGGGCATTATATGCCAGTAAACGCGCGCCCATGGAATTGGCAAACTTACTCAACATTGGTGCGTCAAATGTTATCTCTGGCATCATGGCGACAGGATCAACAAAAGTTGCTGTATCACAAATTTCAATTGCTTTATCAATTCTGCCAATGGCATAATCCATTAAGTCATTGTAGCCGGTGAATTCAAAATCAAAATTAATTACATCTGTGGTTTCCGTCATTAAGAATGCCTTATCGTACATAATGGCTAAATGTCCATAAAGAATCCCTTGCAATAATGTTGCATGGGCCATGGTAGATGTGGTATGATCGTCAGCACCTATTTTAACTCTTTTGTTTTCAATCGTCAACTCGCGTAAAATGTCATTAACCGTTGGGATAGCTTGATATAAGCCGTACCACCACGATGCTTGTGGTTGCAAAACAGGATCTCCATCGGTATTAGGGACAGCTTCACGAGGTTTACGATAAAATGGATTGGAACCCCATGCTCCGTAACCACTGCTTAAAGTTTCCGACGCGGTTAATAAAGCAAATTGTGGGCTTGCACCAACCAGATGATTCCACCAGGCATTATATGATCCTGACAACAAACTTGGATAATCCTGCGCATTTGAAAATACCTGATCTCGATTTGGATCGTTGTAATTTGGTACATCTAAGTCCTGGAATAAGTCGCATGAAGATATTATTCCTAAAACGACACTTACGATAATATATATGATTGTTTTTGGTCTCATAATTTTTTCTTTTTAAGATTAAAATGTAACTTGGATTGAACCAGACACTGTTGCATAATTTGGATAACTGGAAAGGTCAAACTTAAGAATGTTGGAATCCAATCCTTCTTCTGACTTACCGGTTTCAGGGTCAAAACCTGAATATTTTGTTAATGTATACAAATTTCTACCAATCAGGCTGATTTTTATATTGTTTATTCCTAAGGCATTACCAAGCATTTGCTCACCGAAGTTGTAACCTAAAGATAGTTCTCGTATTTTTAAAAACGTAGCATCTTCAACGAAATATTCATTGTTCCAGGTCGTTAATCGATTGTAATAACGATTGGATTTTATTTCATTTGGGTCCTCATCTGATTGATCCAGAGTAGCCCCAACACCATTGACCATCATATACCGGCGCATGTGGTTATATGTCTGGCCCCCCTGCTGATAGCCTAAAAGCAGGTAAAAATTCAGGTTTCGCCATTTTAAATTAGATGATACATTGGCGTTGAAATCAGGAATTACTGAACCAATGACGTCCTCAACAAAATTACCATCTTCATCTCTAACCTGGATAGGTTCTTCCAGAATAGTACCAACGTGTTCGGTACGTACCACATATCCCTGATTATTTATGGTGTAGTATTCATCAAGTTTAAAACCATCAGGTAATTGACTTTCTACATCTTCGAGTTTGGTGGCCCACTTTCTACCATAAAAGGTTCCAAACTCCACACCTTCTTCAATTCTGAATATCCCGCCAGAGACGATGGAATAACCGGACCGGTTCAGCTCGTCAACTTTTTGAGTTATTCTATCCCAAATAAAATTTAAATCCCAAGTGACATCCTTTTTCCTGATCAGACCCCCACCCAAAGAAACTTCCCACACATCTGCGGACAATTTACCAGCATTTTGCCATTGAGTAACATATCCCGTGGTTGCAGAAATCGGAACTTCCAGAATTTGATCAGTATTAATAGAGTTGGCATAACTAAAAGTTAGAGAGAACCGATCCAAAAATTCGGCATCAAGGCCAACTTCCAGTTCTTTTGAAAATGAGTTTTTTAAATCCGGATTGCCTTTTTGTCCACCTCCAGGATTTGCAGTTCCATCTGAAAGATAAACAACCTCATACTGTGCAGAATAAGTTGGCCTTAAGCCAGCTATTCCATAAGAACCACGTATTTTGAATTCCTGGAAACCTGGTATAAAGAAATCTTCTGTTAATCTCCATGCTCCTGATAACCTGTAAAATGTTTGCCATCGTTCATTAGCACCAAATAATGATACCCCATCTCGGCGTACAAGCGCATCGACAATGTATTTGTCTTTCCAATCAAGAAATAAAACTCCTGCATAATTATTCGCCACAACCGTTTGTCTTAACGAATTAATGTTGAGACTTTCAGATGCCTGATCCAAGCTCCTAACATTTTTACCCAAGACAGCTAAGTGAGTTCCGGAACCGTTAAACCAGATATAGTCATTAGATTCATATAAGTATTGTAATTTAAATTTAGTATTCAGATTTCCAAACTGTTGATAGTAAAATAACTGTGTTTCAAGTGTTTGCGCTGTGGTGTTCGATGAAGATTCAGAGATACTACCATTGGTCAGGTCTATACGATCTGCTTGCAACAATCCTTTGGGTGAAAGTGAAAATGATGAAGATTCAATTCTATCCAGACCATATGCTGCCGTGAGTTTCAGATTACTTAACATATCGTATTCGATACGATAGTGCCCAATAAAACGGTTTCTGTCTTCGTTACTTATGGTGTTATGAATTTGATATAACGGATTAGGTAGCCTGGGATTCAAACGGTTAGGATTCACATTGTATTTAGAACCATCTTCTTCATTTGGTTCCAGCAAATCCACATCGGGATCGGCGTAATAAAACATATCCCAGATGCCATTCGCACGATTATCAATAGAAGATTGAGAGTATAAATTTGAAGCAGCTACTTTCAGTTTATCAGTAACCCGATGATCAAGATTAACCCTCAAATTGATTCGTTCGCGTCCATCTGCAAGATTTACAACACCACCTTCATCTGTAAACTGCAAAGAACTGAACAGGGCAGTTTTTCCCTCATTTCCATTGCCACTGAAAGATAAGTAATGTGTCATGTAATATCCGGGATCAAAAAATTGACCTACCGGTTCGGTAGTGGAGGGGTATTTATTATCGTATACACCATCGGGTGAAGGATTATCGTAATTTACTATACCATCTTCCACTTCTACATTGATCGCAGAAGTTTTTTCGGGGATAAACGGAATAAATGATTGCCCCAATTCAGTACGATAAGTAACTTGGGAAGTACCTGACTCTAAACCGGTTCCCCGTTTTGTTGTAATATTAACGACGCCATTAGCAGCTCGGGAACCGTACAAAGATGAAGCTGCAGCCCCTTTTACAACTTCGATGGATGCAATATCTTCAACGTTAATATCACTCAATCCTCCCTCAGTTAATACTCCATCAACGATGATAAGTGGGTTTGATGAGCCAAAGATGGTTGTAGCACTCCGCAGTTGTATATCAGGATTTTCGCCTGGTGAACCACTGTTCTGGCTAACCTTTATGCCAGCAATTTTTCCGTTTAAGGATGCTGCAGCATTCGTTGACGGAACCTCCTGTATTGATTCATAACTTACCTTATCAACAGTGAAACCTAATTTTGCTTTGGCAGTGCTTCCAATAACCCCAGTTACCACCACTTCATCAAGCGCCAGAATATCCTCCACAAGCGCAACATTAATACTCGTCTGGCCACCAACTTCCATTTCCTCTGTCAAATAACCAACAAATGAAAAACTCAGTACGGCATCTTCCGAGCTTACGGTGATGGTATAATTTCCATCCAAATCGGTTACAG
>CAZVTW010000437.1:0-5020 GCA_964629805.1 uncultured Bacteroidales bacterium
CCCGACACTTCGTGCACGGGGCAGGCAGTGAGCGAAAATCGCTCAATTTGGGTTTGAATTAAACAGCCTCTTTTATCTTATGAGCTATATTTCTGATACCCTTTTAATGAACACGTTCGCGAGCCGGGAATAATGTTCCAACATCATCTCCGTTTAGAATATCGAAAATTATTTCCGGGCGACTTCCATCTGCAATAATTGTATTTACGCCATATTTAAGACACATTTTGGCGGCCAGGATTTTTGTAATCATGCCACCTGTTGCAAAATCGGAACCTTTTCCGCTGGCAGCCAGTTCTATATCTTCAGTTATTGTTTCTATGATTGGTAACCGTTTGGCTGAGGCATTTTTTTTCGGATTATCAGTATAGAAACCATCAATGTCGCTCAACATGATGAGTAAATCAGCCTGGATAAGTACAGATACCATTGCTGAAAGGGTATCATTATCTCCAAATTGGATTTCATCCACAGAAACAGTATCATTTTCATTGATAATTGGAATTATATCCATTTCAAGGAGTTTATGTAGTGTGTTTTGAGCATTTTTTTTCCTGACTTCATCGGTCATTACATCCTTGGTTAACAGGACCTGGGCTATCATTTGATTGTACTCATCAAAGAGTTTTTGATATATTTTCATAAGTATTGCCTGTCCGATAGCAGCCGAGGCTTGTTTACCAGGAAGATCAACAGGTTTTGAATTGTAACCAAGCCTCCCTGTCCCAACAGCAATAGCACCGGAAGAAACAAGAAGCACCTTTTTGCCGCTGTTGCGTATATCAGATAATATCATAGCCAGACGGGAAATACGGTTAAAATTTAGCCTGCCGTTTGGATAAGTGAGTGTTGATGTGCCTATTTTAACAACAATAATGTTTTTCTTTCTGAGATTTTGTCTGTAATCCATACTTTTAGGGCTGTCTTTTTAAGTTAGATGTCAATTTTTTTCTTACGTTCAAGTTTTTTTATATCAATGGGGTATAATGATGTTTGCCCCGGACGACTATATGCATCGTATAATTTAATCTTATCCAGCAAGCCTTCAACATGTTCGGTGTACCAGTAAAAATCGCCTGAAGCCGGATAAATCCTGAATTTATTACCATTATCAAACAAGATCAGCATTCCGGCGCTGACAATATTTGCTACACTGGCAGTCAGGGGATAATTGTTCTCGTAGATAATATCCTCGGTTGAAATGGTATCATTTTCATTGATGATAGGTATAATATCCATCTCAAGTAGCCTGTTAAAGGTGTTTTTTGCATTCTTTAATCTGTTTTTGTTGTCGAGAATATTTCGGGCAAGCAATACCTGGGCTACTTTTTGGTTGTATTGATCAAAAGCAGTTTGATAAATTTTAATAAGCTCAACCTGTCCGATTGCAGCAACTGCTTGCTTTTCCGGCAAAGTAGACGGGGACCGGTCAAGACGTAGTTTTTCTTTCCCGGCTACAATGGCTCCGGCGGTAACAAGAATTATTTTTCGTCCGCTGTTGCTGATGTCTGAGAGAAGCATGCTTATCTGATCAATTCGTTTCTTGTTCAGGTTGCCATTTTTATCTAATAAAGGCGCTTCTTCAACCTCAAAAACAAGTTTCACATGTGAAAAATCTTCTGTTGTATGACTATTGTTCAGCATAAATACCTGTTTGCCTTTAGTGGGAATTCATAAGCTCAGATAAAGCCTTTTCTACTTTTTCAAAGCCGAAACTATTTGTTATTTGCTCTAATTTTTCCTTAATTTCTTCATTACAGAGATTGCCAATACTCCCTTCATGGGTATGTTTGGCTTCTGATTTTTCAAAAGATGCTCCTTCATTAATTTGCAGGGCAATTTTTTTATAGGCGTCTCTAAATGGCATTCCTTTTAAAACCTCCTGATTTACAGCATCCACACTAAAAATATACCTGTATGTTTTTTCATCAAGAATGGCTTCCCTGGGTTTTATGTGGGGAAGAATATGAGTCAGGACAGACAAGCATTTTTTAATGTCAACGATTCCCCGGAAAAGGGATTCCTTTAGAATCTGCATATCCCTGTGATAACCGGAAGGAAGATTGTTCGTTATAAAAGATATTTCATTTGGCAGTGATTGTAGCTTATTACTTCTTGCTCTGATAAGCTCAAATATGTCAGGGTTTTTTTTGTGTGGCATAATGCTGCTACCGGTTGTATATTTATCCGGTAATGTAATAAAATTAAAATTCTGACCGGCAAATAAGCATATGTCATAAGCCAGTTTAGAAATTGTGGAAGCTGCAAAGGCCATGGCCAATGCTATTGTTTTTTCTGATTTTCCTCTGCCCATCTGCGCTGATATGACGTTGTACCTTAATTTTTCAAAACCAAGCAACCGGGTTGTTAAGGATCTGTCAAGCGGAAATGAGGAGCCATATCCTGCCGCAGAGCCAAGTGGGTTTTGATTGACTATATCCCATGCTGCTTTAAAGAGGCACAAATCGTCGGTCAGACCTTCGGCATAAGCGCCGAACCACAGGCCGAACGAAGAGGGCATGGCAACCTGCATGTGGGTATACCCGGGCATAGACACATCTTTATATTGTTCGCTCAGGTCAGATAAAACCAGGCAGAGTTTTTTAATCATCCGAACAATTTGATGTATCTCTTCCCTGAAATACATCTGCAGATCGACCAGTACCTGATCATTACGTGAACGTCCGCTGTGAACTTTTTTACCTGTGTCTCCGAGCTTCCTGCTCAGTAAGAGTTCAACCTGCGAGTGAATATCTTCTACACCATCCTCAATTTCAAATTCATTTGTTTCAATTTCCTTCATTAAGGATTTCAGGGCAACAGATAATTGCTGATATTCTTCATCATTTATCAGATTAATGGCATTGAGCATCCTGATATGTGCTAATGAACCCAGTACATCATATTTAGCAAGAGAAATATCTAGATCGCGGTCTTCACCAATTGTAAAATCTTCAATTATTTTATCCGTCTCAATATCTTTATCCCAGAGCTTCATGTCTTAAATAAATGACTTGTTTTGTTTTTTAAGAATAGCATTATGGGCCATCAGGCGTATAGCATTTATTTTAATAAACCCATCACTGTCTTTCTGGTCAAAACCACCTTCAATATCCATACTTGACAGTTCCTGGTTGTACAGTGATGATGGGGATTCACGACCGTCGATAATAATATTGCCTTTATATAATGTCATGTAAACAACACCGTCAATCAGTTCCTGGCTTTTATTTATCGAAGCCATCAGGAAATCCATTTCCGGACTAAACCAGAAGCCATTATATACAAGTTCGGCAAATTTAGGGGAAAGCATATTCCTGAGGCGCATCACCTCCCTGTCCATAGCAATGCCTTCGATGTCAAGATGCGCTGCATACAGAATGGTCGCTCCCGGTGTTTCGTAGACGCCCCGTGATTTAATACCCACAAACCGGTTTTCAACCATATCAAGTAAACCGATACCTGATTCTCCGCCTACTTTATTAAGATATTCATACAATTCAAGCGGTTTTGTATAGGTAACCTTGTCTTTACTGTTGTATACCTTTATTGGTAGCCCGTCTTTAAAATGAATTTCCAGGGGAATTTCTTTGTCAGGTGCATCCTGAGGACAGTTCATCTTAGTTAAAATACCCTTGTCAAATTTATATTTCGGGTCCTCAAGAATGCCGGCTTCGTGGCTGATGTGCATCAAATTATCGTCTTCGCTGTATGGCTTTTTGATGGTAGCTTTAACAGGGATATTTTTCTCCTCTGCATATTTAAGCATATCAGTTCGACCTTTAAACTGGTCTAAATAGTCCTGATTTTTCCAGGGTGCAAAAATTTTAATATTTGGCGCCAGTGCATAATAGGTCAGCTCAAATCTTACCTGGTCATTACCCTTTCCTGTTGAACCGTGAGACACATATTCAGCACCTTCTTTGATAGCAATCTCTATTTGCCGTCTGGCTATGAGCGGACGGGCCAGAGCTGTTCCCAAAAGATACCTGCTCTCGTAAATGGCATTTGCTTTGATGGCCGGGAAGATAAAATCTGTTACAAACTCTTCTTTCAGGTCTTCAATGTAAACTTTTGATGCGCCAATACTCATTGCCTTTTCCCTGACGCTTTCAAAATCATCATCTTGCCCGACATCCGCTACATAAGCGATGACTTCATATCCTTTATCTATCAACCATTTTAAAATAACAGATGTGTCAAGACCTCCGCTGTAGGCCAGAATAATTTTTTTCTTTTCCATTGTTATATGTCTTAAGTGTTGCTAAAAATCACATTGATTAAAAAAATTAAAAAAGAGTCAAAAGAATATTTTCTTCAGGAAAGATATTAAAACTGAACTATTAGCGCCTGACCCCGAAGGGCCTGAATAAAAAAGTAGAATAAGGACATGTAAATGTATCGCTTGTCATTAGTTCAATATTTTGGTGTGCAAAAATAAGAAAAAAGTTTTTGATAGCAAAGAATTGACTACTCTATCTTAATTCCTGTAATTCTTTTATCATCTTTTCTGCCAGCTTGTCTGCTTTTTCTTTTGAACTGCTTTCTGCATAAATCCTTATGATTGGCTCTGTATTTGATTTACGAAGGTGAATCCATTCTTTTTCAAATTCAATCTTCAGTCCATCCTCAATATTTAATTTTTGATCAGAATACTTCTCACGGATATGTTGAATTATATTATCGATATCTGTTCCTGGTTCGAGAGTTAATTTGTTTTTGGAAATGAAGTACTCAGGATAAGAGGCCCTTAATGATGAGGATTTTGTTTTAAGTAGAGCCAGATAACTCAGAAAAAGGGCAATACCAACCAGCGCATCTCTGCCATAGTGAGATTCAGGGTAAATTACACCGCCATTTCCTTCACCACCAATAACAGCATTGACATCTTTCATCTTGCGAACAACGTTGACTTCCCCAACCGCTGATGCATAATATGTCCCGCCATGATTTTCCGTTATATCTCTCAGAGCGAGGGATGAGGAAAGGTTAGAAACTGTGTTACCGGGTGTGTTTTGTA
>CAZVTW010000438.1:0-5018 GCA_964629805.1 uncultured Bacteroidales bacterium
CTGATAGCCAAATGACCCTTTATTATCATTCTGCAGATTTGGATTCGGCTTTTCATTCATACAATTTTCACATAAACCAGCACTGTGGTCGTGCAAATCTTTTTGAGCATGATTACTCTGCTGCAGGTTTTGATTATCCCCAAAAAGACTGGAAAAATCAAAAACAGGATACCCTGGTCTATGTTCAATCCGGTGCCGGTCTGAAAGGAGTCATTTATTTTCCGGGTCTTGATAAACTCAAATCAAATGATAAAGAAATTCTTATCGTCAATGCAGAATTGTATCTCACAGCTGCTGAAAGGCCTGCAGGGGATTCTTCTCCCGTGGAAGATGAGATTGTCATATATAATCCTGATTATTATAAAGAAGAAAATTATCAAATCCGTAGAGAAGTAAAAAATATTTCTTTTATTGATTCTACAAGTTCTTATTATTTTAATATTCCTGAGTATGTTCAACAACTTATTGATGACGAGATAGTTGAGGATGCACTTTACGTCTCAACTCTCAACCGGGCCCAGGATATTTCAAGACTTATTTTAAAAACCGGTCAAATAAGTGAAAACGTTAAATTGATTTTGACGTATGTAGAGTTAGAATAATCCTGACAAAAAATCATTGTTTATGTGTGGAATTGTTGGTTATATTGGTGACAGACAGGCATTTCCGATACTTGTGAATGGTCTTAAAAGACTGGAATACAGAGGATATGATTCAGCAGGAATAGCCCTGGTTAATGGTCAAAGTAAAATATATAAGTTTAAGGGAAAGGTTGATAAACTTGTTAAAAATACAAAAGGCAGGGACCTTGACGGAACCATAGGAATGGGTCATACACGCTGGGCTACACATGGCATACCATCTGATCTGAATGCACACCCTCATGTGTCGGAAAACGGACATTTTATTATTATTCATAACGGGATCATTGAAAACTATTCACATCTTAAACATCTCCTTGAAAAACGGGGCATTAAATTTAAAACAGATACCGACACTGAGATCATTGCCAACCTGATTGAATATATTTACCTGAAAACCAAAGTTTCAGTCGAAATAGCTGTCCGTATAGCATTAACCAAAGTGATAGGAGCTTATGGACTGGTTATTGCCTGCATTGATGAACCGGATAAATTAATTGCCGCGAGAAAAGGAAGTCCACTTGTAATTGGTATTGGAGAAAACGAATATTTTATAGCCTCTGATGCCACGCCTATAATTGAATACACGGATAGTGTTATTTACCTGAACAATGATAATTTCGCAGTTATCAAAAAAGGTGAACTAACCCTTAAAACACTCGATAATAATAAGCTTATCCCAAAAATAGAAAAGCTCAATCTTGATATTGAAGAAATTGAGAAATGTGGTTACGAACATTTCATGCTGAAAGAAATATTTGAACAACCCCGCTCAATTAAAGATACATTTCGTGGCAGAGTTGCATTGGATCATTCTCAAATACATTTAGGGGGACTTCATCAGGTTTTGGATAAACTGGTGGAGGCTAAACGAATTATTATCATCGGCTGCGGAACCTCCTGGCATGCCGGTTTAATAGGTGAATACCTTCTTGAAGATTTGGCCAGAATCCCTGTTGAAGTTGAGTATGCTTCAGAGTTCAGGTATCGCAATCCGGTCATTAATCAGGGAGATGTCATTATTGCTATAAGCCAAAGTGGCGAAACTGCTGATACATTGGCTGCTATCAACCAGGCTAAAAGTGCCGGTGCAATTGTGCTCGGTATATGCAATGTTGTTGGTTCAAGTATTCCAAGGGATACACATGCAGGTGTATACACGCATGCAGGACCCGAGATAGGCGTTGCTTCCACAAAAGCATTTACAGCTCAATTAACTGTTTTGGCCATGATGGCTATGCTTCTTGGAGAGAAGAGAGGATATTTATCAAAAGAAAAGTACAGGAGCTTAATCCGCGAATTAACCCAAATTCCTGATAAAATTGAAAAAATCCTTCGGTTAAATGATGATTTCAAAAAAATTGCTTCCCTGTACAAAGATTCAGCAAATTTCCTTTATTTAGGGCGTGGTTATTTGTTTCCGGTGGCCCTTGAGGGTGCACTGAAACTTAAAGAAATATCATACATACATGCAGAAGGGTACCCGGCAGCTGAAATGAAACACGGGCCGATAGCTCTTGTGGATGAACATATGCCCGTGGTGGTTTTGGCAACCCAGGATAAATCATATGATAAGGTTGTTAGCAACATCCAGGAAATAAAAGCCCGAAACGGTGTTGTCATTTCTGTTGTTTCAGAAGGTGATACTTTTATTAAAAAAATCGCTGACCATATACTTGAAATTCCGAAAACAGACGTGACCCTGGAAGGGATTCTTGCCGTTATACCATTACAGCTATTATCATATCACATTGCTGTTATGAGAGGGTGTCATGTTGATCAACCCAGGAATCTGGCCAAATCTGTAACCGTGGAATAGAAATTTGTATGTCACCAGAATACAGACCACTCAAAAAGGAAGAAAAAGATATATTAATATCAAATAATTGCCTCGCGGATAACTGGGACAATATGTTGGTCAGGGAGAATTTTGAACCTGCCGCCATAAGTAATACCAGGTTTTACGGAATCAATAAATTAGGCTGTTTCATATTAAACATTGAAATTGATTCCGGTCTTTCCGTATCATCAGGTATTTATCAGACAACTTTGTGCAATACAACCATTGGTGATAATGTGTATATTGATAATGTTGGACTGATCTCAAATGTTGATATTCGCAATAACTGTATTATTCGTAACACAAAGGAAATAGTTTGTTATGATTCCACTACCTTCGGAAACGGTCTTTATATCAATGCATTGAATGAATCCGGCGGCCGAAGTATTTTAATCCATGAACATCTATCCTCACAACAGGCTTTTCTTATGTCGTTGTACAGACATGATATGGCTTTTATTGATGCCCTGGAAGGATTGATAAAGAAATTCTCTAAATCTCAACAAAGTGATAAATCAATCATTGATGAAAACACCAGGATAGAAAATTGCTGTGTGTTAAAGAATATAAAAACAGGCCCGTATTCAATTATCCGTGGAGCGACATATCTTGAAAACGGGACAATACAGAGTATATCAGATTCAAAAACCATGATAGGGCAGGGGGCTGTCCTGAAAGATTTCATTGTCCAGTCAGGCTCCTATGTTGGTGAAAATGTTGTGCTCAGGCATTGTTTTGTCGGCCAGTCTTGCAACATTTCTTCCCAGTTTTCAGCTGAGCATTCCGTTTTTTTCTCAAACTCCGAGTTTATGAATGGAGAGGCCTGTTCAGTGTTTGCCGGACCATTTTCTGTTTCACATCATAAATCTACCCTGCTGATAGCCGGACTATTTTCTTTTTTTAATGCCGGAAGCGGTACAAACCAGAGCAACCATCTTTATAAATTAGGCCCGCTTCATCAGGGAATATGTGAAAGAGGCGTAAAAACCGGCAGTGGTTCATATCTCCTGTGGCCCTCACATATAGGCGCTTTTTCTGTTGTTATCGGAAAACATGTACAACAGATTGACACTTCTTTTCTGCCTTTTTCATATATCCTGCAGGAAAACGATGAGTCCTATATCCTGCCCGGAATGAACCTCAGGAGTGTTGGGCTGTTCAGGGATTCCAAAAAATGGATAAACCGTGATAAAAGAACTGGCAAAATAATATATGATCTCTGCATCCCGGATGTGTTTTCACCCTTTACATGCCAAAAGGCTATCTTAGCTATTCGGTTTATGGAGGAGCTTGAGAAGAAGCACCCAACATCTGATAAAGTGAGTGTTTCCGGTGTTACTGTCAGAAAAGCATATCTGAAAAGAGCAAAAAAATATTATGAATTGATTACTCATTATTATTTTGGCAGAGAAATAATAAATAAACTGGAAATAGTCCTGCAGAATAGTGCAGATGATTTTTTCTCCTTTAAAAAGTCGAATTATCATACAGATTGGACGGATATTGGTGGATTGCTAAGCCCAAAATCTGTTATTTCAGATATCTGTGAGGATATAAAAAATCAGCGTATTTCTTCAATAGAGCAATTAAACAGCAGGTTTCAGCAAGTTTTTGATCAGTATGAGGATAACACCTGGAAATGGATTCTGGAAAATGCACATCAAATGTATGGAAAAAGCCTTTCCGAATTTTCAAACACAGATTTGGCAGACCTCGCCCGACAATATCAAAAATATGCTGTTGAACTCCACAATTCATGGTTGAATGATGCCCGGAAAGAATATGCGGATACCATAAAACATGGCTATGGGTTGGATGGCAGTGGAAATGAGAAGGAATTAGATTTCCAAAATGTGAGAGGAGCTTATAAATCAGACAAAACTGTTCTGGACATTCAACATGAGATACAAATAATCAATGACAAGGTTGAACACGTCATTAATCTACTTGAGTAAAATCAGTTTTGAGTCCACTTCTAAAAGTAAGATTTTCGTCTCCACTCAGTCGAGACTCAGCAACGCGAAGTTTGGCGATAAATAGACTTTTAGGAGCGGACTCAGAGATCAGAGAGAATGATTAAGGAGTTTACCTGAATGAATCAGATGCTGAAAATATTTATTATGCAGGGCTTTTTTCATGGTGATCAGATGATCAATTGAATGTGCATCACTACCTACAAACTCAAAAAGATTGTTTTCTATCATTTTTTGTGCTTGTTTCCTGACATTTGGTCCGTATTGATCCAGTAATGAATTGATATTTAACTGGAAATAAACATCCTTATCCTTTAGCTCTTTTAATTTCTGCATGTTGTTATGCCAGTAAAAATAACGTTCAGCGTGGGCTAAAACAATCCTGAGCTTTTTTACCTGAAGTTCGAAAATAATTTCAATGATGTTTTGTGGTTCTGTGTAAAAAGAAAACTCAATCAAAATATAATTACCTCCAAAAGTAAAAGGCGGTGTTGAATTTATAAGATTTAAAAATTCGAAATCGACAAAATATTCGGCAGCAGCTTCAATTTCAATATCAACATG
>CAZVTW010000439.1:0-5014 GCA_964629805.1 uncultured Bacteroidales bacterium
GTTTAAAACATCTATCCCGTCAGTTTCATCTGCGCCGTCAATGTTACCATCCATCACAACAAAACTGAAAAGATATTTATTATCCCCACCTCTTTCAAAAACAGCAAATGAAAAATTTCCCTGTGAAGAACCAATCAAATAACCTTTCTGATTAGCTGCATAATATATGGTAATTCCCTCAATATCAAATTCTATATTTGGATTTGAATCACCACTTTGTTCTATAAACTTTTTGTTGGTTCCTTCACCTGGATCAGCCATAAATTTCCAGATACCATGATTTTCTTCACCAACATAAAGGAATCCCAGTTCATCATCTGCAACCATTCCCTCAGGCTGACTTTCAACTTTCAGTGTACGGACAAGTGATGCTTTTATTTTGGAATTATTTCCCGGTTCCAGTTCATATTGTTCTATATTCCCATCTTTCCCGTTAATAAAGACATAATAGGTATTAAGTGATTTGTTGTGATACATACACAGTCCATAGACTTCATCAACTTGTGGAAAAATCTTATTTTCCAGTATATCCTCAAATTTATAAGTCTCCGAAATAAAACGAAAAACGCTCAAAGAGTTATCAGTTCTGTTACTTGCTGCAACGATATCGATTTTTAATGAATCAAGAGGATAATTGTAGCGTAAATCGACATTATTGACCAATCCAACTTTCTGATAATTTACTTGTTTCCCGTTTAAGTTATATACACAAAGACCTGAAGTTTTATCAGTACCAATGATTTTACTCTTTGTCACATCATCAGGGTGAATCCATATAGCGGGATCATCAGCTGCATCTTCATCTTTACCGGAATTCACAGGGGTCGTTTCAACATCAGCGGTGACGGACTTCATATCTTTGTTTTTTTCCAGCAGGGCTTTTTTATCGACCATGTCTGAGCTGTCACAGCTAATAATAAATAAGAAATAAATAAGTCCTAAAAGTTTCACAATTTTTTCCATCATTTTTCTTTTAACTTCATGTTTAACAATTAAAAATTCAATTTAGCGCCTAACCGCAACGACCAGGAATAATACTCCTGTTGTAACAGAAAATCTGTGGACCCGAGGTAGTATTTCAATGGTGTGTTTGTTATATTGACAGCATCTACAAAAATTTTTAGATTATCGTTGAATCTATAATGCCCGTTGAAATCCAGATGCAAACTGGCAGCATAATATTCATCAAAATCTTTCTCAAGGCCTAGACTATAAAGAAAATCACTCTGGTAATTTGCCGAAAGTTTAGCAAACCATTTCTTGTCATCATAAAATAAAGAAAAATTGGCATTATGTTCTGCCTGACCGGGCATACTTGTAAGTTTTTCTTTTTTGTCTTCATTAAACAATCTTGGGTCTGTATAAGTCAGGTTAACAATAAAAACTTCATCACGATGATCATTGGCGGCAATACGTTCAGATATGTAGGCTTCAGAAAACGTATATGTATAATTTCCATAAATCCCTAAGTTGCCAAGAATTCCCGGTAAGGATTGAAATTGATAATTCCACAGCACCTCCGCTCCATAAACAAAGGCTTCAATTCCATTGACAGGTTTTTCAATTCTGGGTTTTTCAGGATTGGTAAATTGGTTATAATGTTCGTGAGTTTTAATTCTGTAAGTGTAGATAAAATTTTCTATATCTTTATAAAATACTCCACCACGAAAAACACTTTTATTTGTTCCGAAATATTCTAAAAATACATCAAAGTTCCTTGCAAGTGGATAAACCAGGTCAGGATTGCCAAGTTTTACTTTTTTTCTTTCCTGTGTGCGATATGGAATAACATCATCAAGTTTGGGACGGGTAAAACTATACGTATAAGCTCCCCTGATGTTAAACCTGTCTGTTGGTGAATATTTTATCTGAAACTGTGGCAAAACAAACTGGTGAGTTCTCGTATCATTTAATTCTTCGACATAATCATATCGTTCAAGACTATCCAGTACAATATTGTTTCCGGAATAACTCACTTTGGCGTGTGAAAAACGTAATCCACCGACGAAAGTCCAGTCCAGATAATCTGCCCTGAGCATGCCATAATAAGCCTGTATTAATTCATTCGCATCATAATCTTCACCAAATGTTTCATATTTCGTGTCAGTATGATGAAGCCTGAACTGATGAGAATACTTTTCGTAAAAATCAATAACCTCTTGAGGTCCCGGGGTATGACTAACTTCATATCCCTCGTTTAACAGATTAGTTTCACTGAAATTATCCGAAACAACAACAGGATTTAATTCCGGGCCATCAAATTGAGAGGCAGGCCAGTAAGTGCGTCTTGCCCAGTCTTCGCCATGATAATATTGACTGAAATACTGCCCGTTATTATTTCTTATTTTGTGTTTATCTCTAATTTTTCCTCCAAACTTAAAATAACTGGATTCTGAAATAAATTTCAGTGGTATGGTAAAATTTAATTTATATGTCTTGTTTTCATCGGTTGTTGTTATATTGCCCAATATAAGTTCATCAAATTCATAACTTTCATAGTCTACTGCATTGGCGCTGTCTTTAGCAGTGGGATACTCTATTCTCGGAAGGGTCAGATTATCAGTATTAACTCTTAAAGGAATGGTTTGTCCGGCGCTCTCAAATAAGATTTCCAACCGATCAGGTTGTTTTTCACTGGCAAAAGCATATGAAAATTCTCCGTCTAATTTGAGAAAATCCATATCATGCTCTCCCCCGGCATTTATAGTTGTCAGGGTTTGATTCTTAACCCTGTCTTTTAGGTCGCGGTCGATATCACCATAGAGGTAATAATTGTAATTAACAGGGTCTTCCATCGTGTAAATTATCCGTCTTCTTGTTTCGTCATCTATAAAATTATTGTACATGCCGCTGATATACAATTTTGAATTTTTATTAAACTCATAGTCAAAAGAAGCGCTCAAACCAATCCGTTGCCTGGTGATAGAATAATGTCTCAGTTGAAATTCATCATAGCATAAATTATAATTATCTTGTCCTAAAGCCTGGTAGGCAGAATCACGAAAGGGAAGTTTATGGTATTCAAATTCCATGTTGTGTGAAACCTGATCGTTTCTGTAATAGGAAGCATTGATACTTGAACCGAATTTTTTGTATCTCATAGATTGAGAGAAATTACCCTGTAAATTGTTAAATCTGTCAATAAGTTGATTATATCCTCCAGCCACTGATATTTTTGTTTCGGGCTTGTCCTTTGCCTTTTTGGTGATTATGTTTACGTTTCCCCCGATACCATCTGCGTCCATATCCGGTGTGAGCACTTTGGAGACTTCAATATATTCTATCTGGTCAGCAGAAATAATATCGAGACCAACATATCTGTGTCCTCCCTCCGGAGAAGGTATTTGTTCCCCGTTGACACTAAAATTGGTCAGTTCAGGCGGTGTACCTCTTAGTTGCACATACCTGCCTTCTCCCTGATCGCGTTGAAGGGTAATTCCGGGTTGTCGCTGTAAGGCTTCAGCAGCATTGACATCCGGATATTCTTCTATTTGTTCAAATGAAACAACATTTTTGATATTGATGGACCTTCTTTCTACAATCCTGGCTTTAACTTTTCCTTCAGCCTCCCTAACAATTTCAACTTCATTGATGTCCAGTGAAATAGGTTTAAGTTTGAGAGTGGTGTTCAATGAATTTTTACCAGCCGGAAACTCTAATTTTTGTGTGAGTGTTTCATAAGAAATGAATGAAACATTAATTGTGATGTTTCTCTTTTTTACACCGCGAATCACAAACTCTCCGTCCATATCAGTACTTGTGCCCAAAGAAGTATTTTCAATAACAACTGCAGCCCCTGGCAATGCTTCATTATTCGCAGCATCAATTACTTTTCCTGTTAGTGTATAATTTTGTCCGTAAGAATGTAAAAACAGGAAACATCCAAAAACGATTAATAAACCTATAGTCTTAAATATTTTAACCATCATATCAAAAAATATTTATTCTAAAATAAAAAAAGAGGGGAACTAAATCCCCTCTGACAAATTATGTTACTTTATGATAAGTTTTTGATTGTATACTTTGCCCTTTTGAATAGCTTTGATAAAATACATACCAGAACTTAGGTTATTTACCTCAATTTGAAGATTTTTGGATCCTCTTTGAACAGGATATGATTTAACCGTTTTGCCATTAATGTCAAAAATCGCAATGTCTGCCGGGTTGTTATTATCCAAAGAAATGTTGAGTATGCCATTTGTAACAGGATTTGGATATACAAATGTTGAAGCGGAAATCTTTTGGTCTTTTATACCAGTAGCTCCGGCGCTGTAATAAATGAATAAACGGGGTACCCTTTCAGGATGGTTCTGCCCGTCACCTGGATTTCCATCAGGATCAGTATCTTCAGGATCAGCAATGTTTTCAAAAGCTTCGAATTCGCGGGCATTCTCAACATCGCTTGGACCCTGGTCTTCTCCGGAAAAAACAAATGCCATTGCATTTCCTTCCTGCCACCCGTCTCTGTTAACCAATTCCTGGACAATTTCTGATAAATCAGGTGTGCGGTAAGGCTGCCAGATAACCCATTCTTCGTCAACAGTCCAAAGTACTGAAGTTTCAGTTGCAGGACGATCAGTAATTAAATCTGTTTCGTTATAGGTTTCGGGATTGTCATTTGCTTCGCCGTAAATGGTTATTTTTGCAACATCAGCAGAAGATTTGCCTTCGTGTGACCATAATTTTATAAAGGCAGAATCAATTTTTGAACCGGCAGGAATTGGAACATTTTGAAAACGAAGTCCCACTGTCAGGATATTGGCATCTCCTTCTTCACCTTCCCAGCCAGCATCAAGGTCATCATCATAAGGGGTATCAATTTCATCATTTTCCTGTTCGCAGTCGTCGGTAGAAACATCAATAATGACACCTTCTTCCTCTTCATCTTCAATAGTTCCTGTTTTGATAATCGGAATTTCAACAACTCCGGCGGGAAGAGAATATTCAATGAATAACCTGGGCACTCTTTCAGGGTGGTTTTGCCCGTCACCCGGGTTGCCATCAGGATCAGTAT
>CAZVTW010000440.1:0-4958 GCA_964629805.1 uncultured Bacteroidales bacterium
CGACACTTCGTGCACGGGGCAGGCAGTGAGCGAAAATCGCTCAATTTGGGTTATACTATGCAGGAAGTTTTTAGAGAAATGGGATTTGTTTTTTTCTTTTATGCCAATGAAGGAAACGAACCTATGCATATACATGTAAGCAAAGCTGGTGGTTTTGCCAAATATTGGATAGAACCCATTGAACTTGATTTTTCTCAGGGAATGAAAGTAAAAGATCTTAAAACAGCCGAAAAATTTATAGAAAAAAATGTTGAACTGATTTGAAATAAATGGCATGAAGTACATGGTAGCTGAATTACTTTTTACTGTAAAAAAAGCATGGTATGATAACAATATGATTTGTCTTTTAATGTCTGACAATAAAGAAATTCGTTTTCCGACTGAAGCAAATTCAAAGCTTAAAAAAGCCTCTGCCGAACAATTAAACAATATAGAAATAATCTGTAATGGTACGGGGCTTCATTGGCCCGATTTAGATGAAGACCTTTCGGTGACAGGAATAATGGAAGGGAGATATGGATATTGAGCTACCCTGCTGTCGCGTGCCCCCTGGTTAGGCGTTGCATCTGCTACGTCTCCTAATTTTCGATAACCCCATGTAATAATTTAAACTGCTTGTCCACTAAAAGCAAGTAAACGCAACAATAAAAAAATGGACTTATTCTTTTAAATGAGGTTAATATAATTTGAATTTTTTATTATGATTCTTTGCTTCGCTACCTATGATAGATTTTCATAAACACCTCATTATGATGCAAATGAGATTCCTCCCTTCGGTCGGAATGACGATACTATTGAGTGTATTTGGGGAGATGGCAGAGGAAAGCGAAGCTCTCCTCTGCCATCTCCCCTGTCGCGTAAAAACAGAAGTCATTTCGACCGCAGGGAGAAATCTACAGAATTTAGCTAAATGATTTTTTTAACTTGCTTATTGTGGACAAGCAGTTAATTTAATAATTATACGGGGTAAATCCGCGTAATTAGCGGACAAAAAAACTTGATGATTGCCTGTAATAGCTGTCATAAAATAATGTAATGAAACATGAAACCTTCGATTCCTAATTTTAGATATTGAATACCTTTGTGTTAATATGAAACATCCATGATTAAAAGTTTAAACACACACGAGGATGATTATATGGATGTTCCATCTGACAACAGAGTCTTCGAGCTCGGCGTAGCCAATTGAAAATAAAAAAATAAACAGATGAAAAAATCAATAAAATATATTATTTATCAGGAGGGCAAATACTTTGTATCGCAATGCCTGAATATTGATATTTCAAGTTTTGGCGAAACCTTCGAAGATTCTAAGGAAAATTTAATGGAAGCCGTTTCACTGTATCTTGAAGACAATATCGACAGCCAAAATTTTATCCCTGTTGGTGATATGTATATGGGCGAAAAAATGATTGAAACTTAATGGATAACGAATTAAGAGCAAACTTATGTAGCAAATTGTTAATTTTACGAACTAAGAAAATCGGGTTATGAGAAAAATAAATATAACGGCAATATATGAACCGGCAGATGAAGGAGGTTATATTGCCTATGTTGAAGAGATACCAGGCATCAATTCACAAGGTGAAAACCTGGATGAAGCCAAGGAAAATTTAGCTGATGCCATTAATCTTTTTTTTGAAGAAGTTCGGTTAAGTGCTTCCCATCCCAATCAAAATGAAAAAGCTATAAAACAAAAATTAACGTTCACCTTATAAAAATTGAAACGTAACAAATTTCTAAAACACCTTAAGGAAAACCAATGTGTTTTGCACAGGGAAGGTTCGAAACACAGCTTATATAAAAATTCTAATAACGGAAAATTATCAACAGTGCCAAGACATCCAGATATAAAGGAAAATCTTTGTAAAAAAATATGCAAAGACCTGGATATTCCACAAATGTAAAATTCATCAATTCTTAAAATTGATTGCATCTAACCCCGCGTTGGGCATAGCATTCGCTCCGTCTTAATTCGCGGTAATCCGCGTAATTAGCGGACAAAAAAAACCCCAGGTTAGGCGTAGCATCTGCAATGTCTTAATTCGCGGTAATCCGCGTAATTAGCGGACAAAAAACTCCCCCACTCACGCCGGCATGTTGTCTGTGCATGTACAAGTAACATTTTAAGTAACAATCTTTTTTCCGTATTTTTGTTTTATGGATTTCCGGTGTAACATATCTGCTACCCGAAATTTTCTTGCAAAAAAGCATACAGAACAGCAAGAAAAAAGAGAACAGTTGTTTAAAAAAGCCCAAAAAGATTTTAACAACATTGTACAGATGATAGTTAGGGACTACCATCCAAAACAAATCTTTCAGTGGGGTTCTTTATTAAACATTGAAAAATTTAATGTTTATTCAGATATTGATATTGATGGTGATTTAACTGCCGAAGAATATTTTGAGTTACTTAAAAAAGCGGAACGTTTAACATCATTTCCTTTAGATATTCTATTGTTTAAAAAAATTCACCCCAAACACCTTGAAATGATAACCCTAAAAGGTAAAAAGATAGTATAACCTATGCAGCAGAAACTAGCCATACTAATAGCCGAGGCAAAGAACACACTTGAAATTCCTGAAGAAAATATATGCCATTTCAAAAAATTTCAACAAGAGGAATTCCATAAACTTGGAAAAAATACATTTTCGGCAATGATATATTCACAAATATTTATTGACTTCTATACCTGCATAGAAACATTCCTTTTCCGTGTTTCTCAAACTTTTGAGAATAATCTTGAAAATGAAAAATGGCATAAATCATTGTTATATAAAATGAGTTTAGATATCCCGGAAACCCGGCCTGCTGTAATCAGTAAAGAAACTCACGACCTGCTCGATGAATTGCTCAGGTTCAGGCATTTTAAAAGGTATTATTTCAGCTTCAACTATGATTGGGATATACTCGAACTAATCAAAAAAAAGTATTTAAAAGTATTTCCGCAATTAAAAAATGAGGTGGGTTTGTTTATAAGTTTTTTGTCGAAAGTATAAGATGAGTCTACTCCGAAAAGTTAGATTTTTGCCCGCCAGTTGGCGGACGAGGGTTCGTCTCTACTTCGTAGAGACAAATAACGAATAGTTTGGCAACAAATGGACTTTTCGGAGTAGACTCATAAATGAAAAATGCAGGATATTTTAACAAAAGATTTTGCAAGTCAAAATGAAGAGGAAATAAGAGTAGTTTAAATGAGTAATGAAAAAATTATAATATCTATAAAATAGGCCAACAATTGAAAATATTGATGGAATAAAGATAAACATTTATCCAAACGACCATTCCCCACCACATTTTCATGCAATTTATGGAGAACACGAAGCGCTTATTCAAATTTATGATTTAGAAATCGATAAAGGATATTTGCCAAATAAGCAATTTAAAAAGGTAAAAAATTGGGCTAAAAACTATCAAAATGAATTAGGTGAAATATTTAAACACTTTAATCCGGATTTATAATGAAAAATTTACCAAGAATAACTGAAGTAATTAAGATTGAACCTTTTAAAATTACCTGTCGTTGGAATTCCGGTGAAATTATGGTTATTGATTTTGAACAGGAATTTAAAGAATGGAAGGAAAAAGGGAAAGAAATGTTCTATCCATTAGAGGATTATAATAATTTTGAAAATGTTATTGTGAAAGACGGAACATTACAATGGTATTCTGTATTGATAAATTATACAGATTTAAGAGGAAGCAAGCAAACCCAGCCGTTGGACTTAGACCCCGACATATTATACCAAAAAAGCAAACCTATATCGCATTACCGGCTGGTAAAAAATACCGCAAAAGCAAATAATGATCTAAAAATTAATTCCTGGTAGTCCACAAACCGGTAAGATTATCTGTGTTGCAGATTCCGGAATGATGAACAAGGATAACCCTGAACTAACCAAACATTCAGGATATGAATTTTTTTTTGGAGAACCCTGTCAAAGTCTTGATCAAGGTATACAAAGTATCCCATTCCGGCAATACGTAAATTATTGCTCAATGCAATAGTTCACCGCAATTATACCAACCCTGCCGATGTGATTGTAGAAATTTTTGACAACAGCATAGAAGTGATTAATTCGGGGAAATTAATAGGCGGATGAAATGACGAATTAAACCGAGACATTGATGAATTAAAAGCAGACGGTTAGGAAATTCCATTGCCTTCAACATCTGCTGACACTTGTATAGTGGAAATATAACCCCCCGTTCGGCTCTGCTATATCTTAATTCGTGTTAACCCCGTGTAATTATTAATCTATTACACGGGATAAATCCGCGTCCCAATGGCTATCAGGATTAGCGGACAAAAAAACGCTTATAAATTTTCCTTTGTCTTATCGGCGATTATCCGTGAAACCCGTTTTATCCGTGTGCCATTCAACCGGGTGATAGAACACTGATGAGACGGATTGCACAAATTTGCACTGATTGTATCTGTGATTATTCGCGTAATTCTTTTTATTTGTGTGCTATTTTCATACCCGGATGATTGCCTGGAATAGCTGTCGTAAAATAATATAATCAAACATGGATTGGTTTCCTTAATTTTATAAATTAAATACCTTTGTGCTAATATGAAAAATTCAATAAAATATATAATTTCAGACTTCGTCAGTTTCGTTCAATCAATTCGCAGTTGAAATTTTACTGATTATGATGTTTTCTGTTGTTTTTAAAAAAAATCAATTTTGTTGTAAGAATTGATTTCATATATTTACATTGTAATAATATGTTAATCAATGTTATAGATAACAGATTCCTCCCTGCCGGTCGGAATGACTCCAACTTTTTTTTTATAGGAAGGGAAGGTCGATGAGGAAAGCTTCGCTTTCCTCATCGACCTTCCCCTGCAAGTAACCAATAGGATGGTCATTCCGACCAGCAGGGAGGAATCTTATATTTTAATTAGTGTCCATCCATAAAGTAAGTGTCTCGGCCAGAAAGTTCGAGGTCG
>CAZVTW010000441.1:0-4948 GCA_964629805.1 uncultured Bacteroidales bacterium
CCGGTGCCCGTAGCCCCTGAAACAAGGATAATGGAGTCCCTGTAAAAACCTCCACTGCACATCTTGTCCAGTTCTTTACTGCCTGAGGTAATTCTGACATATGATGATTTCTGTATTAGTTCAATAGCAGACAAGGGGATGACAATAATACCGGATTCGGAAGACAGCGTAAAAGGATATTTTCCTTTGTGGTGGTTTGTACCGCGAAATTTCAGTATCTCAAGGGTCCTTCGTCTTTTTTCCTCTTCGAGAATATTCCGGAAAATGATGACATTATCAGCGACAAACTCTTCGACGCCATATCTTGCTATATCGCCGTATTCTTCAGTACGTTCAGATGTTAGTAAAGCAGTAACTCCCATTTTTTTCAGCGCATAGGTTATCCTGAATAATTCCCTTCTGACAATGGACATGTCAGTTAACTGTGTGAAAATAGCCCCGAGAGAATCCATTGAAAGCCGTTTTGCTTTTGTTTTATTAACTGCATTCTCTATTCTGGCCAGCAAAGCGCCCAAATCGTATTCTCCTGCTACAATATTATCTTCATTTGGTCTGGGCGATGCATCAACAAATACCCATTTGTTTTCTTTTTCCCACTCAGTGATAGGTTAGCCAAAACTTAACATGTTTCGCCTGATATCATCTACTGATTCCTCAAAAGTGATAAATACACCGTTTTCATGAAATTGTTTTATTCCTTCGGCAAGAAACTGGGCTGTAAAAACTGTTTTGGCGCTTCCGGCAGTACCTGAAATAAGGGTTGTTCTGTACTATGGAAGACCTCCCTGAGATACATGGTCAAATCCCGGAATGCCTGTTTGTAGTTTTTTGATTGGTTCAATGATAGATTGTGCCATACTATTTTGTTTGGAGTTTTTATTTAACATGAATATCCAGACCCGGCAAAACCTTCTCTTTGTCCGAAAGATCGCCTATTATGCGCTTTATAGGAGGTGGAAGTGATTTAATCAGTGTCGGGGTGGCCAGTATTTTGTCATCTTCGGCCAGTTGAGGCGACTCCAGCACGTCAATGACCTGTAACTCGTACTGACCCTGAAGCTCGTTTTCGCAAATCTCTTTCAAATTGACAATTGCCCTTTCTGAGCGTGATGTCTTTCCTGTTACGTATAATTTTAGAATAAAATTTGACATGTTTTTTTTATTAGTTGATATAAGATTCTACCCGGTTTTCCTGTAAAAATTTAATACATAACCCATTACCTCAAGCAAAACAATACGGCTTTCTTCTTTCAGATAAAAAGCTCTTTTTGATGAATTATTATTGACAATGTGATGCAATGCTTCCCTGTGTATATCAATAATATCCCTGGCTCCGGCTTTCAAAAAACCAAGTCTGGCAGCCAATTCCGTTGTTGGGTGCGAATTGTCCCGGTCTGTTTTATACATCCTTTGTTCAATGGCTTTTTCTATTATTTCCGTATATTTTTTTACAAGACCGGAGAACTCACCGGGATAAGCTTTTTGAATACTTTGTTGCTCATATATAAAAGCTGTCCGGGCGTTTTTGTTTTGTTCAAGTTTACCATATGGTTGCTCTGAGTTTCGTCTTACCAGGGAGTCTTTTAACCTGAAAATAGCATCTAGGCGTGCCAGCAGTTCCTTTTTTTTGAAAGGGCGGCCCAGATAATCATCAGCCCCGATTTCAGGGCCAAAGGAAACATCATCGGGCGTAATTTTTATACCTGAAATAAGTATAATTATGATTCCCTCATATTCAGGATTATTTCTGATTGTTGTGCAAACGTCAGTACCAGGTATATCCGGCAACATGACATCCAGCAAAATCAGATCAGGTTTGTTAAGTTCAAGCATTTTCAGGCATTCATTACCTGATGATGCTGAGAGTATTTTGTATCCTCCGTCACTCAATACTTTTTCAGGTACAAGCAGGGAATCCTGATCATCATCAACGATAAGTATTGTTTTATTCATCCTGTCTGCTTTTGGGTAAACTAAAATAAAAAACAGAGCCTTTATTCAACTCACTTTCAACCCATATGTTTCCATGATGGGCTTCAATGATCCGTTTTGAAATATATAATCCGAGCCCCGTACTTTTTTCTCCGCCAGTAGTCCGGGTACTGGTTCTTTGGAAAGGTCTGAATAACTTATCTATTTCATTGGCGCTGATGCCCTGCCCCTGATCTTTGACTTTAATAATTATTTCATTGCCTTCTTCATATATTGTAACAGATATTTTTGTCTTTGGTTTGGAAAATTTAACAGCATTTGTCAGCAAATTACTAATCACCTGTTCTATTTTCACCTGGTCAATGAACAGAATAAGACTCTCACAGCAAGGCTTGAATTCAAGAGTGATATTTTTCTTTTCTGCAAGTGTTTTGTTTATCTGTATATTATGATTTACCACATTTACAATGTCAGTTTCTTCAGAATTTAAATCAATATTACCTGACTCAATGGCAGAAACATCTAATAATTCATTCACCAGGTTGAGCATAAAAGCGCTTAAATCTTTGATGTGGCTGATAAAAAAGAGCTGTTCTTCTGATAGTGTTGTTTGTTCTTCTTCCAAAAACTCGGCATAGTTTTGTATAATACCCAGCGGGTTGCGAAGGTCATGTGCGGCCATACCGAGAAAGTGATTTTTTATCTCATTGAGGCGTTCAAGCTCAATGTTTTTTTTACTCAATTCACGCTGCAGGTTAACAAGCTCATTGTTCACCTGAGAAAGCTCATCAAATAATTGTGATGATTCATTCTCCTGGTTTGAAAAATAATCTGCTCGTTCTTTCAGTAATGACCTGATATAATTTGTTTGTTCATTGTTGATTTGCTGAAGATGATCAGTAAATTCAATGGCCTCTTTTTGATTTTCAGCGCCAACTATCAAAACCTGTCCGGACAGATGAACCCCGATAAAATACAGAGATTTATGTCTTTTCTCATGTTCAATATCAAGGATGTAGTCTAATGCCAGATTATTTCTTTTCGCATTATAAACCAAATCAAGCGCTTGTTGTCTTTTTTTCGGTATTATCAAAGTGGAAAACAATTTACCCTGGTAAGTATTATCTTTCAGGTTAAAATCATCCCGCAATACATTGATGATTACACCAGCCCCGTCACACAGGAATGCACATCCTCTTGTTTCTCTCATTGTATTTTAATTTGAGATGATGTTATTTGCAGTTAAAACAGCCTGTTGAGCATCAGGTGCATATCCATCCGCACTAAATTCATTTATTTGATGTCCATTTCCGCTTAAAGCGACTCCGCCAATCATGACTTTTACTTTGTCTTTCAGTTGTTCACGTATTAGCCTGACTGATTCTTTTAGGGTACTCCGGTGATATGGAATAGCAATTGACAGCCCGACCATATCAGCCTGGTAATCCTGTATAGCGCTGATAATGCTTCTGATGGGTGTGTTAGCGCCAAGATAATACGTGTCCCAACCATCCATTTCAAAAAAATCTGCTACCATGCGTATGCCTATCTCATGCAATTCACCGCCAACATTGGCAGCAACCATTTTTATGCCTTTACGTTCGGTAGAAAATATGAAAGGATACAGTTGAGTCATTATTTGCTGGGTGGCAGCAGAGCAAAAATGTTCCCTGGCAACAGAAATCTTATTATCAAGCCAGAGCCGCCCTACTTCATACTGTGATTTTTGAAAAACATGCAGGTAAATATCCTTTACTGGCGTCCCGTCCTTTGCAGCATCAAGAACAAGTTTTGCAGCCGTGTGCCTGTCTCCTGCAAGAAGCGCTTCATTGTATGCAAGCGCCAGCGTCCCTAAAGGTTCATCTGTATGAATATACGGGACAGATTCTTCCAAATGCATATACATCTGTTTAATTCCTGCATTAATGTAATCAGTTGACACTGTGGCCATATCATTCGGTAATTCCTGTATAAACACATCACGGGTACAGGCCAGGGTTGTAATCATGATATCATCAGGAAAATGAAGACCCCTGAATAATTTTTTAACCCAGGCAACATAACTGGTAAATATTTTTTTATCACCCGATTCAATAGCCTCGCCCAGGAAAGGAAGATGATAACCAGCGTCGCGCACACTTAACTGCCTGCCCTTTGAACCAAATGGTTTCCAGAATTCCGGCTGGCGTGAATATTGCAGGTCAACAATTTTTTCTGCAAGCATTGTTTTGTGATTGTCTATTTTTTGACGAATTTCAGATTCAAAAGCGCCCATTTGTGTTGTTTTAATGGTTTAGATACAAATGTACGTTTTTTTTAGTATTTTGTTCAAATGTTAGCCGCAATAATAGTATTTCTGCTTACGGTTTTTCTTGTCTGACACTTATAAATGGATAATTTTATTTATTTTCACATGACTGTAAACATAAATAATTGATACTTTTTTGAATGAGATATTTTAACACATCATGACCAAATATTCCTTCAGAGCATTATACCATAATCCGTCAAAATTTATTGGAAAAAGGGAATGATCTGGTAAATAAGAACAGGTATTTCACAATCTGGGCGCCCCGGCAAACAGGTAAAAGCGCCTATTTTATGCAATTAGCCGGTGAACTTGAAAAATCAGGATACAAAGTAGCCCACATTAATTTCGAAAATTATAAAAATGAACCGGTCAATATGTTCTTACAGAAACTATGTCATGAACCGGGATACTTATCCCAACGCCTCAATTCAATGCGCAAGACCATGACCTTTTATTGTCCGCAGGACAATGGAAGCGTCATGAAATATGAAAACGGGATGGATTACCTCCTTTTTCCATGACGCTTAAATCTCCCGCTGGTCGATTTAAGGTCATAGTGGCGGTGAACAATGGCCTTAATTTTGAAAAAAACGGTGACCCGGTATACTTATCCCAACGCCTCACTTCAATGCGCGAGACAATGACCTTCTATTGTCCGCAGGACAATGGAAGCGTCATGAAATATGAAAACAGGATGGATTACCT